>JAYUQE010000019.1:0-2327 GCA_043756905.1 Burkholderiales bacterium
GAGCAAATCAATCGAGCACAGGCCGCATGAGATGCAGGCGCCTGATCAAGTCTTGCTCGCGCAGTTGATCGGCCCGAGCGGGCCGGCGCAGCGGCGCGCCCTGGCCAAGGCGATCACGCTGCTCGAATCCACGCGCGCTGACCATCGCGCGCGCGCCGATGCGCTGCTCAACGCCGTGTTGCCACACACCGGCCACGCGCTGCGCCTGGGCATCAGCGGCGTGCCGGGCGTGGGCAAGAGCACCTTCATCGAAGGCCTGGGGCTGTTCTTGATCGAGCAAGGCCACCGCGTGGCAGTGCTGGCGGTGGACCCGTCTTCATCCGTTTCGGGCGGCTCGATCCTGGGCGACAAGACGCGCATGGAACGCCTGAGCGTTGATGAGCGCGCCTTCATCCGCCCCAGCCCGGCCAGCGGCACGCTGGGCGGCGTGGCCGAAATGACACGCGAGGCCTTGCTGGTGTGCGAAGCCGCGGGGAATGACGTGGTGATCGTTGAAACCGTGGGCGTGGGCCAAAGCGAAACGGCGGTGGCCGGCATGACCGACATGTTCGTGCTGCTGCAGCTTCCTAACGCTGGCGATGACTTGCAGGCCATCAAGAAGGGCGTGATGGAGCTGGCTGACCTGGTGGTCATCAACAAGGCCGACATCGACGAAGCCGCCGCCACGCGGGCGCGAGCGCAGATCACCAGCGCGCTGCGCCTGTTCGGCTTTCACGGCCGGGGTGAGCACGCGGCGCATGATGAATCGATCTGGCACCCGCAGGTGCTGCAACTCAGCGCCTTGAAGGGCAGCGGGCTGCCCGGGTTCTGGCAGGCTGTGACGCGATTTCGCACCCTGCAAACCGCCAACGGCCAGCTTGCCAGCAGGCGCCACAGCCAGGACCAGGCCTGGATGTGGGAACGCATTCAGGCCGGCGTGATGCAGCGTTTCAAAGCCCACCCGGCCGTGAGCGCCGCGATGCCTGCGTTGAGCGCACAGGTGCGCGCCGGCAATGTGTCGGCGTCGGTGGCCGCGCGCCGGCTGTTGGATTTGATGAATTGAACAAGACGACCAGGAGACTGCCCCATGCACGACATCACTGAACAGCTCGACCGCAAGCGCGCCGCCGCGCAACTGGGCGGCGGCGCCAAACGCATCGCCACCCAACACGCCAAGGGCAAACTCACGGCGCGTGAGCGGCTGGAGTTGCTGCTCGACCCCGGCAGCTTCGAGGAATGGGACATGTTCGTCGAGCACCGCTGCGTCGACTTCGGCATGGCCGAACAGAAGGTGCCGGGCGACGGCGTGGTTACTGGCTACGGCATGATCAGTGGCCGCCTGGTGTTCGTCTTCAGCCAGGACTTCACCGTCTTCGGCGGCGCGCTTTCAGAGGCCCATGCCGAGAAGATCTGCAAGGTGATGGACCAGGCCATGAAAGTGGGCGCGCCCGTGATCGGCCTGAACGATTCGGGCGGCGCACGCATCCAGGAAGGCGTGGCTTCTCTCGGTGGTTATGCCGACGTCTTCCAGCGCAATGTGCTGGCCAGCGGCGTGGTGCCGCAGATCAGCCTGATCATGGGCCCGTGCGCGGGCGGCGCGGTGTACTCACCGGCCATGACCGACTTCATCTTCATGGTGAAAGACAGCTCCTACATGTTCGTCACCGGCCCCGAGGTGGTGAAGACCGTGACGCACGAAGAAGTGAGCGCCGAACAACTGGGCGGTGCGAGCAGCCACACCACGCGCAGCGGCGTGGCGGACCTGGCGTTCGAGAACGATGTGGAAGCCCTGCTCATGCTGCGCCGCTTCTACAACTACCTGCCGCTGAACAACCGCGAGAAGCCGCCGCTGCGCCGGGGCTCCGACAGGGCTGACCGGTTGGACTGGTCGCTCGACACCCTGGTGCCCAACCACCCGAGCAAGCCCTATGACATGGGTGAACTGATTGCCAAGGTGGTTGACGACGGCGACTTCTTCGAGCTGCAAAGCGAATACGCGCGCAACATCATCATCGGCTTCGCGCGCATGGAGGGCTCCACCGTGGGCATCGTGGCCAACAACCCGCAGGTGCTGGCCGGTTGCCTCGACATCAAAAGCAGCATCAAGGCCGCGCGCTTCGTGCGTTTTTGCGATGCCTTCAACATCCCGGTGGTCACCTTCGTCGACGTGCCCGGCTTCATGCCCGGCACCGCGCAAGAGCACGGCGGCATCATCAAGCACGGCGCCAAGTTGCTGTATGCCTACGCCGAATGCACCGTGCCCAAGGTGACGGTCATCACGCGCAAGGCCTATGGCGGCGCCTACGACGTGATGAGCTCCAAGCACCTGCGCGGCGACGTGAACTTTG
>JAYUQE010000020.1:0-2321 GCA_043756905.1 Burkholderiales bacterium
GGCTGGCGGGGCTTCCATCACCACGCCAGCCTGAGCATTGCAGCCTACGGGTTCTTGATGGTCCAACAGCTTCAACATCCCGAGGTTGCAGGAAAAAAAACGCTGCACGAAGCGAAGAATCTGCCCTACCCACGCATTACAAGCCTCGCGGAAGCCCGGCGCACGCAGCGCCACGTCCCATCGTCGATCACGACCTTGCGGCTCAATATCGCCGCAGCCTTGCTCAAGGCACTGCTTCGATGCCCGTGTTGCCTGCATCTAAACGCTAGACAAATTTCATAACACAGTAAGACTATCCGGCACGGGTGCATCAAGCCCTTTTGGCCATGGCCCGCGCCACGCCGCGCAAGATGTGAACCTCTTCGGTGCTGAGCTGCAAACGGTTGGCCAGTTGGTTCAGGCGCGGCAGCAGTTTCTTCGGCGCAGCCGGGTCGAGGTAGCCGATGTCTTGCAGCGCGGCGCGCCAGTGGTCGAGCAGGCCTTGCACGGCGGCCGCGTCGGCCAAATCCGGATCGGCGGTGCGCGCCACCACGTCGAAGCCACCCAGGGCCTGGCGCCATTCATAGGCCACGATCTGCACCGCTTGCGCCAGGTTGAGTGAGCCATAACCCGGCGCAGTGGGAATGCTCAGGGCCACATGGCAGCGGTACACGTCTTCATTGGCCAGCCCAAAGCGCTCGGAGCCGAACACGAATGCCACGCTTTGCACCGTGGTGGCCAGCTCGGTGAAGTGCTCGCGCGGCGCGCGGGTGGGCGGGCCAAAGTCGCGCGGCGTCATGGCGGTGCCGCACACATGCTGCATACCTTCTAACGCTTCAGGTAAGCTGCTCGCCACGCGCGCACGCGCCAGCACCTCGGTCGCACCGCTGGCCATGGCCACGGCTTCTTCGTGGCACAACACGTCGGCAAAGCGCGGGTTCACCAAGACCAAATCGCCAAATCCCATCACCTTCATGGCCCGCGCGGCGGCGCCCACATTGCCGGCATGGCTGGTGTTCACCAGCACGAACCGGGTGGCGGTGATGTCTGCCTTGGAATGGGGCTCGGGCATGGTCGGTAAAATCGGGCTTCGTCGCTGGCATTGTCAGTGTTGCGCTCTTTCCCAAAACCGCTGCCTGCCACGCTATGTCGCAATCCTTGCACCCCACGCTCAACATCGCCATCAAGGCCGCACGCGCCGCCGGCTCCATCATCAACCGCGCTGCGTTGGATGTAGACCGCTTGCAGGTCACTGCCAAGGGCATTAACGACTTCGTCACCGAAGTCGACCAGGCCGCAGAGCGCGCCATCATCGAGGTGTTGCTCGAATCGTTCCCGGCGCACGGCATCCTGGCCGAAGAATCAGGCAGCGCGCACGGCGCCAGGAACAGCGAGTTCCAGTGGATCATTGACCCGCTCGATGGCACCACCAACTTCATCCACGGCCTGCCCACCTATGCCGTGTCGATTGCCCTGTCGCTGCGCGGTGTGATGCAGCAAGCCGTGGTCTATGACCCGGCGCGCAACGACATGTTCTATGCCAGCAAGGGCCGCGGCGCCTTTTTGAATGACCGCCGCTTGCGTGTGAGCAAGCGCACGCGGCTGGATCAGGCGCTCATCGGCACCGGCTTTCCGTTCCGCAAGGGCGACGATTTCCAGCGCTACCTGAAGATGTTCGAAGCCGTGATGCAGGCCTGCGCCGGCGTGCGCCGCCCGGGCGCGGCCGCACTCGACCTGTGCTATGTGGCCGCCGGCTGGTACGACGGCTTTTTTGAAACCGGCTTGCAGGCGTGGGACATGGCAGCGGGCTCTTTGCTGATCACCGAGGCCGGTGGCCTGGTCGGCAACTTCACTGGTGAGGCCGACTTTCTGCATCGCCATGAAGTGGTGGCCGGCAGCCCCAAGATCTATGGGCAACTGGTGCAGATGCTGGCCCCTTACACCAGCGTCACGCAGGAAGCCCGGCCCAAAGCGCCGGTTGCCGAGCCCACCGCGGATGAAGCTGTGCTGCAAGCGCTGCAGGCCGCCGCGCCGCGCAAGCCCTTGCGCGTGCGCAAGACCGACCCAAGCGCTGGCTGAACCGGCGCACCGGGTAGCAAGGGGCCACAGCATGCAGGCAGGCAGCGCAATGGGCGCCATTGGCGCGGCGAGCAGCACCAGCGCTGCAAAGGCAGATCTTTCAGCCCACACCCCCATGATGCAGCAGTACCTGCGCATCAAGGCCGAGTTCCCTGATACGTTAGTGTTCTACCGCATGGGCGACTTCTACGAAGTCTTCTTCGACGACGCGCGCCGCGCCAATGCGTTACTCGACATCACCCTCACCGCGCGCGGCCAGAGTG
>JAYUQE010000021.1:0-6032 GCA_043756905.1 Burkholderiales bacterium
GCCGGCCCGTTCGGCGACTTCAGCCCCGCCATGCGCGCCGAGGCCGACCAGATCGTCATCACCTCGCGCTTTCGCTTCACCCGCGACGACGGTCTGGAAACCACCTTGCACGGGCCGGCGGGTAAATGAGCCTGGCCCGGCCGACACAACGGGTTCGCGCCGCAGCGCGCAGTGCGAAGGTCACCCATTGAGCCCTGCCCGGCTGGCGCTGCGCATGCTGGCCTTGCTCGGCCTGTGCCTGCTGGCGCTGCAGTTGGCGTTGGCGGTGCGGGTGCTGGCCATGCGCTGGGTCGACCCGGGCTCCACCACGTTCCAGCGCAGCGAGGCGCTGCGGCTGGTGCGCGCGCTGGCGCAGCCGGCGTGGAGCCATGAGTGGGTGCCTTATGCCAGGGTGTCAGACCATCTCAAGCGCGCCGTGGTAGCCAGCGAAGACGCCGGCTTCACCGAACACCACGGCATTGAATGGGACGCCATCGAAAAGGCGTGGGGCCGCAACCAGCGCAACCAGGTCCAGCCGGCCAGGCCCGGGCGGCCACCCAAGCTGGTGGGCGGCTCCACCATCACCCTGCAATTGGCCAAGAACCTGTTCCTGTCGGGCGAGCGCACCGCCTTGCGCAAGGGCCAGGAAGCCCTGGTCACGCTGATGCTCGAAGCCTTCCTGCCCAAGCAGCGCATCCTGGAGATTTATCTCAACCACGTGGAGTGGGGTGAGGGCCTGTTCGGCGCGCAAGCCGCGGCGCGCTTTTACTTCAAGAAAGACGCCGCGCGCCTGGGGCGTGACGAGGCGGCGCGCCTGGCGGTGATGCTGCCCGCGCCGAAGTACTTCGAGCGCCACCCCGCGTCGCCCTACCTGATGCAGCGCGCCGCCACCGTGGCCGCGCGCATGGCGGCGGTGGCGCTGCCGTGAACAGCGCTAAATAGAATCCAGGTCATGAACCACACCGCCACCGAAGAAGTGGCCGCCGCTGCGGCCCGCCTGGTGGTGGAAGAAGGCCAGGAATACGGCGAAGCCAAGCGACGCGCCGCACGCAGCCTGGGCCGCCACGGCGCGCGCCTGGCCATGCCCAGCGACGAACAGCTTGAAGACGAGGTGCGCAGCCAGCTTGCGCTGTTCCATGCCGACACCCAACCCGACGAGCTGCGCGCGCTGCGCCGCCTGGCCTTGCCGTGGCTGGAGCGGCTGGCCGAGTTCCGGCCGCACCTGGGCGGGGCGGTGTGGCGCGGCACGGCCACGCGCATGTCATCTATCCGCATCGATCTGTACTGCGACGACTCGAAGAGTGCCGAGATCGCCCTGCTCAACCTGGGCGTCGCGTTTGACGTGGCCACCCAGACCCGCCCCGGCCAGCCGCCGCTGGACGTGCTGTCCACGGCCGTGCCCTGCCCGGGCTGGCGCGAGCCGGTCACCATTCACCTGATCGTGCGCGACCGCGACGAGCAACGCGGCGCGCTGAAGCCCGATGCGCGCGGCCGCACTTGGCGCGGTGACGCCGCAGCGCTGCGGGCCTTGTTGGCGCCGCCTGCGCAGGAGGGCGCATGTTGACGCGCCGCACCAGCCTGATGGCGGGCGTGGCCGGCACCGCGGCACTGGCTGGCGTGGGCGCCTGGTGGTGGCAAGCGGGCCAACAGCCACAGCCGATTGACGCTGCGTTTTGGCAGCTCAAGTTGCCGCGCCCCGATGGTGGCGAACTCGACATGGCCAGCCTGCGCGGCCAGCCGTTGATCATCAACTTCTGGGCCACCTGGTGCGCGCCGTGCATCAAGGAGCTGCCCGACCTCGACGCCTTCGCCCGCGCCCACCGTGCCCAGGGTTGGCGGGTGGTGGGCCTGGCGGTGGACAAGCCCGAGCCGGTGGCTCAGTTTTTGCGGCGCACGCCGTTGTCGATCGAGATCGGCATCGCCGGGTTTGACGGCACCGAACTGGCGCAGCAACTGGGCAACCCGCGTGCGGTGCTGCCTTTCACCCTGATGGTGGATGCACAGGGGCGCGTGCGCCAGCGCAAGCTCGGCGCCACGACGCTGGCCGAACTGCAAGGCTGGGCCGCTGCCCTGTAACACGCTTTTGTGCTGGCAACTGCGTGCAAAGTTGGCGTTGCGAGCCAAAACCCACTTACAACAGCGTACAGTTCGCGCCCTTGAGTGGCCGCTGGTTGCATCGAGACAGGCTTATGCCAGAAGGCGCAACACAGCCCCAGGAAAGCAATTTGGCGGCATTTGCTTGCTGATGGTGAACATTTGAATGCAGCGACCCGCCGGCCCGGTGTGGCCGGGGGCTGACAAGAACGAGGACAAATATGGACCTGCGCAAGTTGAAGACCCTGGTCGACTTGGTCTCCGAATCGAACATTTCCGAGCTTGAAATCACCGAAGCCGAGGGCAAGGTGCGCATCGTCAAGGCCAGCGCCGCGCCCGCCATCGGGCTGCACCCGGCCTTGCCGACCTTGGCTGCGCCGGCCGCAGCGCCTGAAATGACCGCGGCCCAAACCGCCGCAGCCGCTGCTGCGGTCTTGGCCCAAGCCGAACCCAGTGGCCATGTCGTGAAGTCGCCCATGGTGGGCACTTTCTACCGCGCCTCCAGCCCTGGCGCCAAGCCGCTGGCGGAATTGGGCCAGGCGATCAAGGCGGGTGAGCCGGTGTGCATCATCGAAGCCATGAAAATCATGAACGAGATCGAGTGCGACCACACCGGCACGGTGACCAAGGTTTTTTGCGAGAACGGCCAGCCGGTTGAATTCGGCCAACCGCTGTTCATCATCGAATAGGTGGCGCTGTGTTCATGCAAATTCTGATCGCCAACCGCGGCGACTGCGCCCCAGGCGCGGCGGCGAAGCCACATTGCGCTGCGTGCGCAGCACGCTAGGGGCGATTTCGCCGCACACAGCCATGTTCAAGAAAATCCTCATCGCCAACCGCGGCGAAATCGCCCTGCGCATCCAGCGCGCGTGCCGCGAAATGGGCATCAAGTCGGTCATCGTTTATTCCGAAGCCGACCGTGAAGCCAAGTATGTGAAGCTGGCCGACGAGGCGGTGTGCATCGGGCCAGCGGCGTCGGCGCAGAGCTACCTCAACATGCCGGCCATCATCTCCACCGCCGAGGTGACGGATGCTGAAGCCATCCACCCCGGCTACGGCTTCCTGTCAGAGAACGCCGACTTCGCCGAACGGGTGGAGCGCAGCGGCTTTGTCTTCATCGGGCCCACGCCGGCGTCGATCCGGCTGATGGGCGACAAAGTGTCGGCCAAGCAGTCGATGATCAAGGCCGGCGTGCCGTGCGTGCCGGGCTCCGAAGGCGTGTTGCCCGAAGACGGCAAGGAAGTCGTCAGGATGGCGCGCGCGGTGGGCTACCCGGTCATTGTCAAGGCCGCGGGGGGTGGCGGCGGGCGCGGCATGCGCGTGGTGCACACCGAAGCGGCCCTGCTGCATGCAGTGCAAACCACCCGCGCCGAGGCCGGCGCGGCTTTCGGCAACCCCGAGGTCTACCTGGAAAAGTTCCTGGAGCACCCGCGCCACGTGGAGATCCAGATCCTGGCCGACGAACACCGCAACGCCGTGTGGTTGGGCGAGCGCGATTGCTCGATGCAGCGGCGCCACCAGAAGATCATTGAAGAGGCACCCGCCCCGGGCATTGCGCGGCGGGTGATCGAAAAGATCGGCGACCGCTGCGCCGCGGCGTGCAAGAAGATCGGCTACCGCGGCGCCGGCACCTTCGAGTTCCTGTACGAAGACGGCGAGTTCTTTTTCATCGAGATGAACACCCGCGTGCAGGTGGAGCACCCGGTGACGGAACTGGTGACCGGCGTGGACATCGTGCAGATGCAGATCCGCGTGGCTGCGGGCGAGAAGCTGCCCTTCACGCAGCGCCAGATCCAGATGCGCGGCCATGCCATTGAATGCCGCATCAACGCTGAAGACCCGTACAAGTTCACGCCCTCGCCGGGCCGCATCACCATGTGGCACCCGCCGGGCGGGCCCGGCGTGCGCGTGGATTCGCACGTCTACACAAACTACATGGTGCCGCCGAACTACGACTCGATGATCGGCAAGATCATCGTCCATGGCGACACGCGCGCGCAGGCGCTGGCGCGCATGCGCACGGCGCTGTCTGAAACCGTGATCGAGGGCATCCAGACCAACATCCCGCTGCACCGCGAGCTGATGGTCGACGCCAAGTTCATCGAAGGCGGCACCAGCATCCACTACCTCGAAGGCTGGCTCAGCCAGCACAAGCGCTGAACGCGGGCGCAGCGAGCGATGTTGTTCGAACTGGTGCTGCGCGTGCCCGAAGCACTGGTGGAGCCGGTGGGCGACACCTTGATGGAAACGCTGCAAGCGCTGAGCGTCTCGGTGACCGACGCCGACGCGCTCACCGACGCCGAGCACGCCTTGTTCGGCGAACCCGGCATGCCGGCTGCGCGCAGCGGCTGGCAGCGCTCGACGCTGAACGCCTTGTTCACCGACGAAGGCCAGGCCACCGCCGCGGCCGCCTGGCTGGTGGCACAGCCCGGCCTGGCCGGGCTGCAGGTGCAAGCGCTGCAGGCCGTGGCCGAGCAAGATTGGGTGCGCCTGACGCAAGCGCAGTTCGCGCCGGTGAGCATCACGCCGAGCTTCTGGATCGTGCCGAGCTGGCACGCGCCGCCCGCGCAGGCGGAACAAGTGATCCGCCTGGATCCGGGCCTGGCCTTCGGCACCGGCACCCACCCCACCACGCACATGTGCCTGGCCTGGATCGCCGGCCATGCACAGGCCTGGCCGCGCGTGCTCGACTATGGCTGCGGCTCGGGCATTCTGGCCATTGCCGCGGCGCTGCACGGGGCCAAACATGTGGTTGCAGTGGACATCGACCCCGCCGCGGTGGTGGCCACGGCGGCCAACGCGCAGGCCAACGGCGTGCGGCTGCACTGCGGGCTGCCTGACCAGGCGGCCGGGCCGTACACGCTGGTGCTGGCCAACATCCTGGCCACACCGCTGAAGTTGCTGGCACCCTTGCTCAGTGGCTTGCTGGCGCCTGGTGGCACGCTGGTGCTGGCCGGCATCCTCGAACGCCAGGCCGGCGAGTTGCAGCAAGCCTATGCGCCGCAGTTGGCGCTGGCCGTGAGCGACGAGCGCGAAGGCTGGATCCTGATGACGGCGCAACGCGGGTCCTGATGGCGGCGCGGCGCGGGTCCAGGGTGGCGGCGCCGTGCGCCGTGGCATGATCAAACGATGAGCCTGGCCACCCGCTGTACGTCATGCACGACGGTCTTTCGCGTCGTGCAAGACCAGTTGAAGGTGTCTGAAGGCTGGGTGCGATGCGGGCGCTGCAACGAGGTCTTCAACGCCCAGGCGAACCTGGTCGAGCTCGACGCCAATGGCCAGCCGCTGCTGGCCCTGGCCGGCACCAGCGCCGAGATCGACGCTGACACCAAGACCCACACCAACACCGAAAACCCGGCAGCCGAACTGGGCTTGCCAGCACCCGGCGAGGGCGCCGCAGCGGCACTGGCACTGGACACAGCGCAAGTTGAAGCTGCCCCCACACAGGCCGCGCAAACCGCCCTGATCGTGCAGATGCCGGCCAGCGAGGCATTGCCCTTCACCGCTGCCGAGCCTGATGATTTGGCACCGCCCACGCAATACGACAGCCGGTGGCCCGAAGACGAGCGCGTGGACGTCGAGCATGTTGACATCGACATCGACATCGACGCCTGGCCCGGCAGCCTGCCGTCAGATGGCCAGCCCGTGAGCATCGACGCCGTGCTCGCAGCCGCGCCGGTGGCCGATGGCGTGGCCGCCTTGTCAGCCTCGCCCGCCACGGCCACGCCGAATCTGCATGCCGAGCCCACTGGCACACCGAGCTTCATCCGCCAGGCCGACCGCGCCGCGCGCTGGCAACGCACCGGAGTGCGCCGCGCGCTGGGGCTGGCTACATGCCTGTTGACGCTGGCACTGGCCGCGCAGTGGCTGCTGCATCAACGCGACTGGGCCGCCGCACATTGGCCGATCAGCAAGCCCTGGCTTGAGGCCGTATGCAAGCTGGCTGCGTGCCAGATACA
>JAYUQE010000022.1:0-2314 GCA_043756905.1 Burkholderiales bacterium
CCCGACCTCGTTGCGGTCTTCACCGAGCATGGAAAACGGAAACAACAGCCCCGTGGCGGGCAGCCCGGCGGCGCCCGGGTCGGCCAGCGCCGCCAACGCGGGTTGCGCGTCGCCGCCCGTGGGCAGGCCGAGCGCGCGCGCGAGCTGGCGTTGCAGCAGTTTGTTCACCTGGGCTCCTTCATGCGGCGCATGGGGGTGCGAGTGCCAAAGGGACACTCAAGCGCGCTCATTCAGGAACGTGATCGTCATGGTCTGGTTGTGCAGCGCGCAGCTCATGGCGCCTTGGGTGGGGCTGATCTCGCCGTTGGAATAGAACCCGGCCAACTGGGCCCGGCTGCCGAAAACCTGGCTCACGGCCTCGATTTCCTCTTCCACGCGCCCGCCCATCACCAGCTTGCGGCCCACGCAGCTCACCAACAGCGCCAGGCCGCGGCCTTCATCGGCGTGCGGCTCGAAGGCGGCGTGGGCAGCGGTCTCGGCGCCATCGACCAAGGCGTCGTTGCTGGCGTGCATCAGGCGCAAGTAGCCGTTGGGGATGATTTCGCCGGCCAGCGTGAGCGAGTTGGCCGCTTCGTCGAGGCCCAGGATGGTGCGAATCAGCCCGACCTCGTTGCGGTCTTCACCGAGCATGGAAAACGGAAACAACAGCCCCGTGGCGGGCAGCCCGGCGGCGTATTCGCCCAGGTAGCGGCGGTAGACATCCAGCGCCGGCTGGCCGTCCAGCTCGAACAACAGGTTGCCCTCGCAGCGCGTGACGCGCCGCGCCGGGCCAAAGGGCTGCCAGCCGCCGAACGAACCGTGCGAGATGCGCCAGTGCTCGCCGAACAGGCCGATGCCCACCACGGCCTGCGAGTCGGCCACGCCGTCGCACAGCGTCCAGGTCTGGGTGAACTTGCCGTCGTCGCCGGCCAGGCCGCCGCTGAGTAGCACCTGCGGGCCGACCGCGCTGGCCAGGCCTTGCAGCAAGGCGCTGCCGTTGATGCCAACACCGGGGCAGAACAGCAGCACCGCTTTCAGATCCGGCCGCGCCAGCGCACGCCCGAGCGCGGCGCCGGCGGCGTGCGAGCCGGCCATGCTGGTCAGCGCCACCTGTGCCACGTGGAAGTTCGGGCGCCGGAAGTGCAGCGCCGTGAGCACCACCGCGCCGCTGGTCACGCCGTGGTTGCCGATTTCACCCGCGCTGCTGCAGCCCACCAGTTGAGCGGTGGGAAAGGCGTGCTGCAACTCGCGCGCAAAACCCGGCCGCGCCAAGGCGGTGTCGGGCGCGAAGGCCAACACCAGGTGCGGCTCGATGGCGGCCAGCTCGCTCAACGCGGCAGCGCTTGCGGGCAGTTCGAGCAGGGTCGATTGGCGAATGTGCATGGCAGGGTCAGGGCGGGCAGCGGGCGGGGTTGGCCCATGACCCGGCATATCGGCCACAGGCCACCGCCACCTGAAGCCTGGCGCGGCCCGTGCCGCTTGGCGCGGCGCCGCAGGGCCTAGCATCGCCAGATAGTTCACGCTCGCGCCATGCTCCCTTCGCTACCTAGCCTGCCTGCCCTGGGGCGCCGTGCCGTCATCGGCCTGGGTGCCGCGCTGGCCCTGCCCGGCGCGTGGGCGGCATCCCCCGCCCAGCGCCCATTAGACCCATTGCGCCCGCTGCACCTGCCGCGCCTGCCTCTGGTGCAGCGCCGCCTGGCCAATGGCCTGCAGCTGGTGGCCATCCGCGACCCGGCCACGCCGACGGTGGCGGTGCAGATGTGGTTCGGCGTGGGCGGGCGCGATGACCCGCCCGGGCGATCGGGCTTTGCGCACCTGTTCGAGCACCTCATGTTCAAGGGCACGCGCCACATGCCCAGCGAGATGTTCGACCGCCTGACCGAGGACGTGGGCGGCTACAACAACGCCTTCACCGCCGAAGACGTGACGGCTTACCAAAGCCTGGTGCCGGCGAATCATCTCGAACGTTTGTTGTGGGCCGAGGGCGAGCGCCTGGCCAGCCTGAAGCTCGACCAGGCCACCTTCGACAGCGAGCGCGCCGTGGTGCAGGAAGAGTACCGCGAGCGCGTGCTGGCCGCGCCGTACGGGCGGCTGTTCAACGCCCTGCCCGGCCTGGCCTTCGAGCGCGGGGCGTACCGGCGGCCGGTGATCGGCAACATCGACGAGTTGAACGCGGCCACGCTCGACGACGTGAAGCGCTTCCACGCCACCTGGTACCGCAGCGACAACGCCACGCTGATCGTGGCCGGCGACTTCGATCCGCTGCAGTTGCAGGTTTGGGCCGAGCGCTACCTGGGCACGGTGCCGCGCCCGGCGCAGCCGCTGCCAGCACGGG
>JAYUQE010000023.1:0-6019 GCA_043756905.1 Burkholderiales bacterium
GAGGCGAAAAGCGAAGGCAGTCAACTGAAACTGTAATTCCGAGGGGTTGTGCAGACGTTCCCTAGCGGTGATCCGCGCCATCGGCGTTGCGGTGATCGAAGCGCCGAAGCCGTTGCCCCCAGAGCTGCTGCCCGTTGAACCATTCCCGGTGGCGGCGTTGCCTGAGGTTTTCAGGCCGTGGGTGTGCGACGTGGCCGAGCGCATGCACTGCCCGCCTGACTTCGTGGCCGTGCCGCTGCTGGTGGCTGCCGCTTCGTTGGTGGCGCGCCATGTCGGCATCCGGCCGCAGCGTCATACCGACTGGATAGAGCGGGGCAACCTGTGGGCACTGATCGTCGGCCGGCCAGGCTGGATGAAGTCGCCCGCGATGGCGCAAGCCTTGGCGCCGATCGATCGGCTTGAGGCCGGCGCAGCCGAGGCATTTAACGCCCAGGCCGCGCAGCATCAAGCCGAAACGATGGCCGCAAAGCTGCGCACCGAGGCGAGCGTGAAAACCGCACGGGCAGCGCTGAAGAAGGACAGCGGTGCGGACGTGGCGGTGATGCTGGTGGCTGAACAGGAAGACGACCCGCCGACTCGGCGGCGCTACGTTGTCAACGACCTGAC
The DNA here is from genome assembly GCA_043756905.1 of Burkholderiales bacterium. Lineage (GTDB taxonomy): Bacteria > Pseudomonadota > Gammaproteobacteria > Burkholderiales > Burkholderiaceae_C > Rubrivivax. The sequence continues at coordinate 607 of JAYUQE010000023.1, forward strand.
CTACGAAAAGCTAGGCGAGATCATGTCGGCCAATCCGAACGGCGTGCTGTCGGTGCGCGATGAGATGCGCGGGCTGTTGCTGAGCCTGGCGCGTGAGGAACAAGCGCCGGCCCGCGCCTTCTACCTGACATCGTGGAGCGGCGGCCCGTACACCTTTGACCGCATCGGGCGCGGCACCGTGACCATTGACGATGCGCGGATTTCCATCATTGGCGGCATTCAACCCGGCCCGTTGTCTGAGCTGGTGCAGCAGGCCCGGCTCGGTGCTGCCGATGACGGGATGATCGAGCGCTTCCTGATCGCCTGGCCTGACGCGCCGGGTGAGTGGCGCGAGGTTGACCGTTGGCCCGACACACAAGGCAAACGGCTGGCATGGGAGACGTTCGAGCGCCTTGACGCCCTGACGGCCGGCGCGCTGGGCGCCGAGCGCGAGAACGACATGCACGGGGATCCCCGCGGCCTGCCATTCGTGCGCTTCGATGACGATGCCCGCGAAGCCTTCGGCGAATGGCGTACCGAGTTCGAACGCACCATCCGCGCAGCCGAGGGCGAGGGCTTGGAAGGCGCGCTGTCGAAGTTCCGGCACCACGTTCCGGCCCTGGCCCTGGCGCTGCATGTGATCGACGGCGGCACCGGGCCAGTGATGTTGCCCGCAACGCTGCGAGCATTGGCGTTGGCCGAATATTTCGAGAGTCATGCAAGGCGATTGCACAGCAGCGGCCAGCGCATGACCGTGAGGGCAGCGCGCACGATCATCGACAAGGCACGATCCGGCGCATTGCCTGAGCCCTTCACGGCGCGCGACGTGTATCGCAACCAATGGGCCGGGTTGGTTGACCGTACAGCCGCGGCCGATGCGCTGGACATGCTGGCCGCGTATGGGTGGCTGAGCGAAGCTGTCGTTGAAACCGGCGGCCGGCCAACTGCGGTTTACAACCTGACCGAAGGGGCTCGCCGTGGGTAAGTGGGCAACGCGACTGGCCGAGAAAACGGCCGCACACCCTCACACCGTCACTGACAAAACCGACGAATGGGGGGTTCTGTCAGTTTTGGCAGTGACCGCAGGAGGGGGTGGGCGTGATTTTCAAGTGCAGCCTGATCCTGCGAACGATTCAGGTGAGCAGGGACAGGCCATCGACCTGGGCGCAGTGGCCCGGGAGGATGCCGACATTGCAGCGTTCACGGATCGGCGCGCCCGGCTGCTGCGTTGGGGCTGGACCGAGCCCGAGGCCGAGAGGCTGGCCGAGCGCTTGGTAAGGCGCGACCGCGAGCAAGACGAGCGTGTGAGCTGCACCGATTGCCTGCACTACCGGCCGGGCCGGTGTGGCAACCATCAGCGCGCGGGGCTGAACGTGCCGGATGTGGGCCGTGATCTGGCGGCGCTGTTGCAACAGTGCCCAGGGTATCAATCTGTGAGGTGACGAGATGGTGAAAAGAGCAAGCAAGGCACAGGCGGCAAAGACGCCCGCGGCGAAGAAGCCAATGGAGGCGAAGTTTCCAGACCCGACGGAAAAGGACAAGGCGGATGCGCTGGCCAGGATGGCGCTCAAGCCGAGTGTGAATGCCGCGCTGGTGCTGACGGAGTACACCAAGCCAATGGGCCAGCAAGACTTGGGCGCGCTCATGGCGGCGCTGTCTGCCGGCATGGAAGACGTATGGGCCGGCGACATGAAGCGGCCCGAGGCGATGTTGTACGGGCAGGCCCACGCGCTGCAAGCCATTTTCATGAGCCTGGCACGGCGGGCAACCACCCAGGATTACTTGAAGCAATGGGAGGCCTACTTGCGCATGGCCTTGAAGGCGCAGAACCAGTGCCGCATGACCCTCGAAACCCTGGCGACGATCAAGAACCCGCCGACGGTTTTTGCCCGGCAAGCCAACATCAACAACGGCGGGCAGCAGCAGGTGAACAACGGCGCGGCCACGGGGGTTGAACGACACCCTGAGCCGCACGCGCCTGCGCGAGAAATGCAAACCGGGCAAACCGAACTATTGGAAGCAACCCATGGCCAACGGCTGGACACCCGAGCGGCGAGCGCAGCAGGCGGCGCTGATCCGCACCTGGAAGCCGTGGGCACGGTCTACGGGCCCACGAACGAAGCAAGGCAAGGCCCGGGCAGCACGCAACGGTGACAAAGGCGGCGCCTGGCGCATCCAGCGCAACCTGTTGCGCGAGCTGGGCCAGACACTCAAGGCGCACCGGCTGGCGCTGGCGAAGGTGTGAAGGAGTGGGCGAGCCGGGCTTGGCAGGTGGCCACACCTGGCCGCATGCAAATTTGAAAATCACACTTTTGTGTGACAATCGAACCCTTCGAATCAGCCTTGCAAGGCCTTCACCATGCACACCGCTACTCTTCGCGCCGTCGGCGGTTCCGTGTCCGTCACGCTGCCGCGCCAGATGCTGCGCACGCTGGGCCTTGCGGCCGGTGCGTCGGTGGCCGTCACAGTGGAAGATGGCCGCTTGGTGCTATCGCCAGCGCGGCCCAAATATGCCCTGGCCGAATTGTTGGCCGGCATGAAGCCCGGCGACATGCCCACGGACCCCGGCTGGGCCGATGGCCGGCCTGTTGGGCGCGAAGTGTGGTGACCCGGTAGCCGCACATGCCGGCGAGGCGTGCGCCCTACATCCCCAGAAGGGGCGACATCATTCGCCTGGACTTCGACCCGAGTGCCGGGCATGAGCAACAAGGCACGCGGCCGGCGTTGGTGCTGTCGCCCGAAGCCTTTAACCGTTTTGGGCTGGCGCTGGCCTGCCCCATCACGCGCGGCGGCGCGTTCGCACGCGGGCAAGCCTGGACGGTGCCGCTGGCAGGCGCCGGGCTGCAAACCGATGGCGTGGTGCTGTGCAACCAAGTGCGAACGGCTGACTGGAAGGCGCGGCGCGCCCAGTTCGTTGAAGCCGTGCCGGCTGACCTGATTGCTGACGTGTTGGCCCGCGTGGCCACCCTGATTGAATGATCGGCCAGCCGGGTAGCTTTCCGGGTAACTTTGTGGCGCGAAGACTCAGAAAGTGAGCATTCATAAGGCTTTCCAGCCGCAGTGTGGGTGACCCCGGCCAGTTGCAGACCCGCATAGGGGCAGATGCGGACGAAGCGCTAAGTAAATCAACGGCTGAGCGCCTTTTTCATGCCCGCATGCGGCAAGGCAAGTCCGCTTGCACCGGGTAACTGCTCGGCTGGGCACCTCCCCGGAAAATGACTCTGCGCGCCGCCCGCCCGTACCCGGAGCGACGCTCGCAAGCTCGATAGCCACGCTGAACGCGCTGGGCAATGAGCCAATTTACTGCGTTCTGGGCTGGCTTTGCCCAAGTGCTGCGGTGGCCGCAGACGCTGCAGGTGCACCAATGCCAGGCTGATCCACACCGCAACGCTGAAGTACAGCGTCACCCAGGTGACCTCTGTGTGCCACACCTGCCAGTTGTGGGTGACGAACGGGCATGGCGGGTTGGTTCACGCCTTGTCAGTGCCCTTCTTCGGCCGCCCCAGCTTCAGGGGCTGCAGACGGCCAAGCGCGCCGACCAGCGCTGCGCCGTCGAGCGCCATCAGCGCGTGCAGGCCGGCGCGCAGCAATTCGCTCTTCTTGGCCTCGCGCTGGGCGGCCATCGCGCGCCCTTTCAGCGTGGCGATGAGCGCGAAGTCCGGCGCGGGCATGGTGAAGCTGTCGCGCACGAGCCGCACGCGCTGTTTCGGCGCCTTCTTGTCGGTCGGCGCGGCTTGAACCTTCGGCGGCGGCTGGTGCGGGGCGGCAAGCTTCTTGACGGGCGCGCGCCGCGGCGGGGGCTTGACGGGAGACAGGGTCTTCTTGGCTGGCATCATGGCACCTCGTCGAAACAACGGTATAAATCGTTTATACCATTCATTCCGGCCCGGTGGCAAGCCGGGCTCGGGGGCCGTGCCCGCGCGGCGCCACGCACGCCGGGTATCTCGATGGTGTGGGGCACGGCTCGACAGTGGACGTGTCGGGAAGTGGTTTGTCAGAGCGGTTGCCAGCCTCGACGGTGCTGCCGACTGTCGGTAGGCGTCGATCGAGAACGTGGTGCTGCCCGGTCCGACTCGGGGCGCACAATGCCCTGATGAACAAGACTGACAGGCCGGCTTTCCGGCCCTTGACCGGCATCTACGAACCTTCTGCGATACAGCAGCTGCCGGATGGGCGGTTTCTTGTCGTCGAGGACGAAAAGGATCATCCGCTGAGCCTGGTGACCATCGGCACCGATGGCATGGTCAAGACAGTAGCGTTGACTGCCGGGCTGCTGCAAATGTTCAGCGCCTTCTGGAAGCTGGACGATCTCGAAGGGCTGGCAATGGATCGTGCAGGCTTTGTCTACGCCATTACATCGCATTCGCGCGATGGCGATGGCGACGACAAGAAGTCGCGGGAGAAGCTGGTTCGGTTTCGGGTCGAGGGTGATCGGGTGGTGGAGCCCAGGGTTGTTGACGGCTTGAAGCAGGCCCTGACGACGCGCCATGCCGTGCTGGCGGCGGCAGCGCAGGTACGCGAGGTCAAGGCCAGCGGCGGACTCAATATCGAAGGGCTGGAGGTCAGCCCCGACCAGCAGCGTCTGTTGGTCGGGCTGCGTAGCCCCTTGCGCGACGGTCGAGCGCTTATCGCCAGCGTCGAGAACCTTCGTGCCGTCTTCGTATCGGACGAGGCACCCCGGATCGCGCCACGGCTTGAAGAACTCGATCTTGGCGGCCACGGCATCCGCGGCTTGTCGTACGTCCCCGCGCTGGGCGCGTATCTCGTGATTGGCGGCCCGACATCACGCGAACCGGCCAACTTCGAACTCTGGCGCTGGAGTGGCGAACCCGGTGCACCAGCGCGCAGGGTGACGATTCCCGGTTTGCGCGGTTTCGAGAAGGCTGAAGGCGTGAGCGCGGCCGTCATCGGTGGCATAGAGCGAATCATTGTCGTCAGCGACGACGGAAGCCGGGCAGCCGGACGGCCTGCCCACTATCTTCTGCTCGACCCGGCGCAACTCCAGACCGCGGCTTGATCAACCCACCCCAGCGCGCGCTGACTGCTTGAATGCCGCGCTGCTGACAGGCCCCGCTCTACGCGCTCGCGTGTGCAGTGGCGGGCATCAACGCCTGGCTGCCGCTGTCGATCACCTGCAACATGATGTTTTCAAAGGTGGTGACGACGCTGCGCCAGTCGATGCGGCACGCCGTTTCGCGCGCCGCGGCGCCGAGCCTTGCGCGCAGCGCAGCGTCGTGCGCCAGCGACAGCGCAGCGCGCACGAAGGCCGGCGACTCACTGCCCGAGGCGAGCATGCCGTTGCGGCCGTGCGCGATCAGTTGCCCGGCCGCGGCGCAGTCGAAGGCGACGACGGGCAGGCCGCTGGCCATCGCTTCGGTGGTGACGTTGCCGAAGGTCTCGGTCAGGCTCGGGAACAGGAAGACATCGGCCGACG
>JAYUQE010000024.1:0-6010 GCA_043756905.1 Burkholderiales bacterium
ACAACGGCGAGCGGCGGCTGGTGGAAGGTGGCGTGATTGCGCCGCCGCGCCCGGTGCGCCTGGTGCGTTCAGCGCCGAAGCGCCAGCCATGAACACGGCCCGTTTGCGCGATGAAATTTGCCGGGTGGGGCGCTCGCTGTTCGAGCGTGGCCATGTGCATGCCACGGCCGGCAATGTGAGTGTGCGCCTGGCCGCCGGCGCGGGCTTTCTCATCACGCCCACCGATGCCTGTCTGGGCTTTTTGCAGCCTGAACAGTTGGCGCTGCTCGATGACCAGGGCCACCAGCTCAGCGGCGAGCGCGCCAGCAAGACGCTGGCGCTGCACCGGGCCATCTACGCCGCCGAGCCGACAGCGAACTGCGTCATCCACACCCACAGCACGCACCTGGTGGCGCTCACGCTGGCCGGCGTGCACAGTGCGCAGGACATCTTGCCGCCGATCACGCCGTACTACGTGATGAAGGTGGGCCATGTGCCCTTGATTGCCTACCACCGGCCTGGTGACCCGGCGGCCGCGCAAGCCGTGCAGCAGGCTATCGCGCAAGCCCAGGCGCGCGGTGCGCCGCTGCGCGCCGTGATGGTGGAACGGCTCGGGCCCAACGTTTGGCATGAGTCACTCGCTGCCGCCATGGCCACCCTGGAAGAGTTGGAAGAAACCGCTCGCCTGTGGCTGATGACCACGCCGCGCCCGGCGCCACTGAACACGGCCCAGATTGAAGACTTGCGCGCCCACCTGGGCGCCAGATGGTGACGCCATGCCGCAATTTGCCGCTAACCTGAGCCTGATGTACACCGAGCACGGTTTTCTGGAGCGCTTTGCTGCCGCCGCGGCCGATGGCTTCAAGGCGGTGGAGTACCTGTTCCCCTATGCCCACCCCACGGCCGAACTGGCGCGCCGCCTTGAAGACCTGGGGCTGAAGCAAGTGCTGTTCAACGCCCCGCCCGGCGACTTTGACGCCGGCGAACGCGGCCTGGCTTGCCTGCCTGGGCGTGAAGCTGAATTCCGTCAAGGCATGCTTGAGCAAGCTTTGCCGTATGCCCAGGCGCTGCGCTGCCCGCGCATCCACCTCATGGCCGGGCTGGCGCCGCAGGGGGTGGAGCGCAGCGCGCTGCGTGCCATCTACATCGACAACCTGCGCTGGGCCGCGCGCGAAGCCGCTGCCTTGGGCGTGAAGGTGTTGATCGAGCCCATCAACACGCGCGACATTCCGGGCTACTTTCTTAACCGCCAGGATGAGGCGCATGCCGTCGTGCAGGCCGTTGGCGCGCCCAACCTGAAGGTGCAGATGGATCTGTATCACTGCCAGATCGTTGAAGGCGACCTGGCCATGAAACTGCGCCAGTACCTGCCCACGGGCAACGTGGGCCACATCCAGATTGCGGGCGTGCCGCAGCGCCACGAGCCCGATGTGGGCGAGTTGCACCACCCCTATCTCTTTGCCTTGCTCGACGAGCTGGGCTACAGCGGCCACATCGGCTGCGAATACCGGCCGCGCGCCGGCACCAGCGCCGGCCTGGGCTGGTTTCAACCGTACAAGGAGCAACAGCGATGAAGGTCTTGATCACCGGCGGCGCCGGCTTCCTGGGCGCGCGGCTGGCGCGCACGCTGCTGGCCCGCGGCAGCCTGGCGGGCCGGGCCATCACCCAGCTCACCCTGGCAGACCAAGTGGCGCCCAGCGCCGAGCTGCTGGCCGACAGCCGCGTGCGGGCGCAAACCGGGCCGCTGCTGGCGCAGTGCGACACCATCGCCGCCGAGCGCCATGACGGTGTGTTCCACCTGGCCTCGGCGGTGTCGGGCGAATGCGAACTTGATTTCGACCTGGGCATGCGTTCCAACCTCGACAGCACGCGCGCCCTGTTCGACGCCTTGCGCCAGGCCGGCAACGTGCCGCGCGTGGTGTTTTCAAGTTCGGTGGCCGTGTTCGGGCCCGACGCCGCCGTGCCGATGCCGGCGCAGGTGGCTGACGACACCTTGCCCGCGCCGCAAACCAGCTACGGCACGCAAAAGTTGATGTGTGAACACCTGCTGGCTGACTGCACGCGCAAGGGCTTCATCGACGGCCGCGCGGCGCGCTTGATGACCGTGACCGTTCGCCCGGGCCGCCCCAACGCTGCGGCCAGCTCGTTCTTCAGCGGCATCATCCGCGAGCCGTTGGCGGGCGAGGAGGCGATTCTTCCGGTGGAGCTGGATGTTTCGCATCCGGTGTCGTCACCGCGCGCCACGGTGGCCGGCCTGATCGCCGTATTCGAGGCCAGCCGCGATGCTTTCCAGGGCCGCATGGCGATGAACCTGCCGGCGCTGAACGTCAGCGTGGCACAGATGCTTTCCGCCCTGGAAGCCGTGGCCGGCCCGGTGGTGCGAGCACGGGTGAAAGTGCAGCGCGACGAGCGCATTGCCGGCATCGTGGCCAACTGGCCGCGCGGCGCCAGTGCAGCGCGTGCGGCGCGGCTGGGGCTTCACGCCGAGGCCAACTTCGAAGACATCATCCGGCAGTACATCGCCGATTGCCAAAGCATCGCGCCGCTGGCGCTGAAAGGAATGAGCTCGTGAACCAGATCGACATGAAAGGCCGCGTGGCCGTGGTGACGGGCGGCGCGCAAGGCCTGGGCCATGCCATCAGCGAACGCTTCCTGCGCTCGGGCGCGAAGGTGGTGATGTGGGACATCGACGCCGCCAAGCTGGAGCAAGCGGCCGCCGCATTGGCGCCGCTGGGCGCGGTAAGCGGCACCCGCGTGGAACTGACCGACGATGCCGACGTGGCCGCCGCCACCGCTGCCGCCATGGCGCAACATGGGCGCATCGATGTGCTGGTGAACAACGCCGGCATCACCGGCGGCAATGGCACCACCTGGGAGCTCGACCCGGCGGTTTGGCGCCGGGTGATCGACGTCAACCTCATCGCGCCATACCTGGTGTGCCGCCACGTGGTGCCGCACATGCTGGCCAAGGGCTACGGGCGCATCGTCAACATCGCCTCGGTGGCGGGCAAGGAGGGCAACCCCAACGCCTCGCACTACAGCGCCAGCAAGGCGGGCCTGATTGCGCTGACCAAATCGCTGGGCAAGGAACTGGCCACCAAAGGCGTGCTGGTGAACGCGATTGCCCCGGCCGCGGCCAAGACGGCCATGTTCGACAGCATGAGCCAGACGCACATCGACTTCATGCTCAGCAAGATTCCCATGGGCCGGTTCTTGCAGGTCGAAGAACTCGCCGCCATGGCCGCCTGGCTGGCCAGCGAGGACTGCTCGTTTTCCACCGGCGCGGTGTTCGACATCACCGGGGGGCGCTCGACCTATTGATGCATTGCGCCTGGCCGGTGCCACACCAGCAGCGGGCCCAGCGGCGTGAAGCTCACTTGTTTCGCGGCGTCAAGATCGGCGCCGCGTTCGTAGCCAACAAGGGGACGGTTGGGAAATTCATTCGTCGCCAAGCGAATGAGCCCGAACCAGGTGTCGATCAAGTCAGCGTCGCGACAAAAGACGTTCGACAGGCCCACCACCCCGGGCGATCGATTCGCGATGCCCCCTGCCACCACGGCGCCCTGGCGCTTTGCCCACAGGAAGGCAATGTCAGGGCTGGCGAGCAAACGTGTTGGGAACTGGCGCAGTGGGCCGGATGCCGAGTCATTCCTGGCGTCGCCATGCCAGGCGGCTTCCCATTCGAGAAGCTCTCCGGCAGTGGCCACCTTGCGCCATTCGATCTGCGGGTCGGCTTTCGTAGCGGCGGCTGGCGCCGAATCAAGCCAAATCCAGCTGGCGTGGAAGAGTTCCCGGAAGCCAAGGCTGGCCAGGTCAAACCAGGCATAGCTGTCTTTCAGCGTCCAGCCATCGGGGCGATCGACTTGCTCAAGCTCGCGGATACACGCCTGGAGGTGTTGGCGGCCAAGGGTTGGCGAAACGACAACGAGATTCGAGTGAAACGGCGGCGGCGTTTCATGCGACGCCCAGACCTGATCATCGGCAGTGCAGACCAGGCCATGCGCCTTGAACATGGCGGTGTACCAGTGCGCGTTGTTCAAGACTGCAAGTACGACTCGCGGATCGGTCATGGCTATGTCGCATTCAGCGCGCAGGTTCCGGAGGTTGGAGTGTTCGTTTGCCGTTGACCCAACGATGGCTATGGAGTTGGGGCGCAATTCGGTTGCGGGCAGTCTCGGGCGAGAGGTTAGACCCGCTTCCAACCGCTGTGTAGAACATCTCGTATACATCCTCCATCGAATCGCAGTCGATCCTGCTCGACGAACTGGCTTCTCATCCGACGCCAGCCATCGTGGCGACGGGAGAACTTGAAGAAGAAATAGACCAGCACGCGATCCGCTCGGTAAATGACCAAGGCATCATCTGTCGTAAGTATCCCGGCCCAGACGTTGACCTTCGCGCTGAAGGGCATGGTCTTGCCAAACAAGTCATCGAAATCGACGCTACCTGCGTCTCCAACGAAGGGTACGGCCATGACCTGCCAGGTAGATGGAACATTGGGCAGTTTTCGTTTGATGAGAAGCGCGGCCGCACTCTTCAATAGAACGGCGAGCGCGACGAAGAGGGACTGCCTGTACGGATTCACGTTCTGTGCATTCACGAACTCTGAAGCCGGCGGAATGGCAGTGGAACGGTGGGCGCTTCGGTCATCGATCTTGAAATACCTGAGATCGCTGGGTCGAAAATTCTTGAGGCAATCACTGGATATGGCCATCAAAGAGATGGATGGGTCTTTCGGATGCGTGAACGCTTTCGCGCACTCAGGACGATGGAGCGCATCGATCAACTCGAGTGCCCTTGTCGCATAGCTTTCAGGACCGAACTCGTTGTTGCAGCGTACATGCGATGGCAGAACTCCCCCGTAGTCCTGGCCTTTCGCCTTGGGCGGTTGACCTTCAAGCAGCACGCGCGGCACGACATGATCGTCCGATTGCCGACGGGCCGCGATTCGCTTACCGCAGAGATAGCAGAGTGGGCGCATGACGGGTCTAGCGCGTCGTTATAAAGCTGGCGCCAACAACCGCGTCGGCCCATAGGCAAACAGCGCCAGCGTGCACGCCGTGTACAGCGCCAACACCAGCCACAGCAGGGCCACGATCTGCCAGCGTTGGCGGTCGCGCGGGCCGAGTTGGGCCTGGCCGAACTGCCAGCCCGCGGTGAGCACTGAGAGCGCCGGGCACAGCATCAGGTAACCCACCACGGGCACCGGGTCAGCGCCGCCCAGGCGCGGCACCGAATGCACCAGCGACACCGCAAACCACAGGCCGCACAGCACCAACAGGCCGCTGGTGGCGTGCACGATGCGCATGCCCCACACGCGCGCAGGCCCGGCCAGGCTGCGCACGCGCGGCTCCCACACTGCCACCGCCACGGCGGCCAGCACGATGGCCAGCAAGGCCAGCGACAGCACGACATAGTGGCGCGCCAGAGGCTGCTGCGGGAACACCAGCCAGGGCTGCAGGCGCCAGCCGGGCAGGGTGGACAGCAACAAAAACGTGCCGCCCGCCACCAGCATGCCGCCGACGTTGAACACCGACAACAAGCCGTGAAGATTGAAGATCGGCAGGCGCGCGCGGGCCCGCAGTTCGGCCACCAACCAGAAGGCGAAATAGGGCCCCAGGCCCCACAGCACGGTGGTCAAAACGTAGCGCAGGCCGTGCCAGAAGGCTGATTCGGCGCCACGCAGCGGCACGCTGGCGGGGTTAGCCAGCCAGATCACCAAACGCCCCAGACCCCAAACCGCCGCCAGTGCCAGCAGCCCCAACAAAGGCCAGCCGATAACCAGCGGCGAGGCCGTCGGTGTCGGGGCGGCGGCCGCTGCGGCAGGGGTGGTGGCGGGCGGTGACCACTGGTGGTTGGCGGCGATGGATTTGATCAGCACATCCACCGCTGAGTCGAACGCCGGCTCGCGCGCGAACACGGCTTGAAAGCCGGCCAGGCCGCGGATCGACTCGGGCAGCAAGGCCGGGTCGGGCATGTCGATGGCGCCAAACAGCACCGGGTAGATGGTGCGCTTGAGCTTGATGGCGGT
>JAYUQE010000025.1:0-5980 GCA_043756905.1 Burkholderiales bacterium
ACGCTTGTGCTCGTCAGCACCCCGGCCACCGGCGACACCTACGCCAGCCCGACCGGCATCGATACAGGCAACAACGCCTGCTCACAGGCCGCGCCTTGCCTGACCATCACCAAGGCCGCGCAAGTGGCGCAGGCCAACAAGACGGTGTGGTTGATGAACGGCGACTACAAGATGGCGACGCAGCCGTCGCCGATACAGATTCCCACCGGCCTGCCGCTGCGCGCGCTGACACCCGGACTGGCCGGTGTGGGCCAGGGCATCGTCTTGCAAGGCAGCGCCACGGTGGTGGGCGTCGTCATCCGCCGCATCTCATCCTTCGGCGGGGACTACGGCTACATCATGGCCACCAGCGGCAACGTCACGCTCGATGGCGTCAAGGTCATCGGCTCGGCGTTGAGCAGCGGGGGGCCCGGCGCGATCAACCTGAGCGGCACGGTGCAAGTGGTGATGACACCCGGCAATATCACCGACTACGCCGACCAGCTTGCGCCGGCCGGGCAAGGTGCCGCGCCCTGCGCCACACTGGCCGGCAGCGCGCGCCTGAGCATCCATGGCGGCAACTTCGGTGGCGCGGCGCTCGGCGGCTCGGCAAACCTCTACGTCAAAACGGGTGCGTTCAGCCTGAGTGAATCGAGCCGGCTCGATATCAACAACGCCGTGGTCGGCGTCGATTCTTACGGCGTCGTCATGAATGGCGAGGCGACGCAGTTGCACATGAGCGGGTCGACGCTGCATGCCAACGCCAACTCGGGCTTTGGCGCCGGCGTCTTCGCCGCCGGCGGAACGCCGCAGATCACGCTGGTGAATTCGGTCATCTCCGGGTTCGACGCCAACGGCACTTCGCGCGGCATCTCGGTCGGCCCTGTCGGCAACGTCGGCCTGCCAGGTGTGACGGCGGCCGTCTCGATGACCAATGTTTCGGTCACCGCAAACGGCCACGGCATCTACGTGGCCGACGGCACGACGGCCTCGTCGCTGACCCTGGTGGGAACCGGTGTCGTGATCTCCGCGAACACCTTCGGCGGTGTGGTGTGCTACTCGGCCTGCGCCTTTGATGTCAGCGGCGGCGAAGTCAGCCTCAACGGCACGCAGAACCCGGCCTGGGTCGGGGGGTTCACGTTTTCTGGCGGGCTTTGGTTCGGCTCGACGGCCAAGGCCTACCAGGTGAAATTGCTCAATGTGCAGGTCGTCGACAACAAGAGCCTGCTGGGCGGCAATTCGAACCAGCCGAGCAACTCAGGGTTGACGCTGGCTGGCAGTGCGGCATCGAGCTACGACCTGGGCACCCTGGCCTCGCCCGGTGGCAATCTCTTTGTCGGCAATACGACCGGCAGCCTGACCAGCGGCATCAACGTCGAAGTGGCGGCGGGCGTGACGGTGAGCGCCGTGGGCAACACCTTCGCTGCCAACACCCAGCAGGCCGATGCGCAGGGAAAATACAAGCTCGCCGCGGCGCCCTGCGCGGCACTGACTTGCAACCTGACGAGCGGGGTCGGCACCAACTTTCGCGTGACCAGCGGTGTGCTGCGCCTGGCTCAATAGCGCGACAAGGTAACAGTGCGACACGCGCCGCGATGAAAGTCTGCGCGCGACCCAAGAACCTGCCCAGATCAGCCCGGTGGGGTTGGCCAACGACCGCGCCCACGCCCCTCAACGCTTGAGCCGCGGGTCAAAGTACCAAGGCCGCAGCTTCCTTGATTTGAGCTTGGCGGTGTCGGCGTGCCTGGGGTTGATCAGCACCACGCATTCTTCGTTGACGATGACCGATGGCACCACCAGCAACGCTGCCGCACCGCTGTCAAGGAACGCATCGCCAATGTCCAGCGACACCTTGCCCTCGGGCCTGGCCGTCCAGCCCACGGGCAGTGAGGCCAGGTCGCGCACTGCCCTGGCCGCCCACACTGCAGCGGGCACGTCCACGCACACGACGAAGCGGTTCATGGGCAGATCGTCGGCCTCGATGTGCACCGCCGTTTCAAGCGCCGCCAGCGAAATGGAGCCGGCGCAATAGACGACTGGTTTGCCGGGGCGGTTCCAGCGCCCGCCGGAACTTTGTGCGCCCTTGCCGGAAAGATCGTGCGCTTCCCACTGTGGCGCATCGGTGGCGATGCGCCACAGTTGAATGTTCATGAACCCAAGCTCAAGAGAAGGCGCCGCTCTGCGCGCGGCTGAGCAGGTTGGCCACGATGCGCTGGCCCTCGCCTGTGTCCATCAGCTCGGCGGGCCGGATGCCGCCCAAGGCGGCAACGGGCCGATCCAGCCACTGTGCGACCCACGCCGCGGCATCAAAGCCTTCGGGCTGGCCAGACTGTTCGACCATGCGCTGAACTTGCCCAACCAAATGGCCCAGGCCCAGCACGCGCGAGCTTTCTTCGGCCGACAAAGGCGTGGCTTCGCGCGCCTTGCGTTCCACCGTGGCGCGCGGCAGGCCGATGGTGAGGTACAGCCTTTCCTTGCTCATGCCCATGCACACGGCCATCTCACCCGGCACCGTGGCGGGCAGCCCGCGCTTGATCATCTGCACGCGCTGGATGGGGTCGAATTCAAAGATGCCGGTAAAGCTCCAGAGCTTGGCAAAGCTGCTGGCGCGGCCGCGCTTTGCAACGCCGCCAGCCTGTTGCACCGCACGCTGGCGCTTGATCGATTCGGTGCGCGCACTGTCTTTGGCCTGCACGGCTTCACGCTGCGTGTGTTGGCGTGCAGAGGCCATAGCCGCTCCTTCGAATGAGCGGGAATGGTAACTCAAATGATCGAGTTGGGCGGGTGGTGAATTCAAGCTGCGCGGCGTGTCGCAGCCTGGCATCGACAACGCCTTACGCTTCTGCCGCCGCTTCGTTACCCAAATAGGCCGCAATCACTGCCGGGTCAGCGCGCACCACGTCAGGCGTGCCCTCGGCAATCTTGACGCCGAAGTCGAGCACCACGATCTTGTCGGAGATGTCCATGATCACCGGGATGTCGTGCTCGACGATCAGGAAGCTCATGCCGTATTGCGAGCGCGCGCGCTGGATCAGTGCCGTCATGGCCTGCTTCTCTGGGGCACTCATGCCGGCCATGGGTTCGTCGAGCAACACCAGCCGCGCTTTTTGCATCAGTGCGCGGGCGAACTCAACCTGCTTTTGCCGGCCGTAGGGCAGTTCACCGGGCAGCATTTCAGCCGTTTCAGGCAGGCCCAAAAATTCAAGCACCTCGCGCGCTGCGGCTTCGGCGGCGCGCTGCTCGGCGCGCGCTTTCGGGCTGAGCAGCGCGCCTTGCAGCAGGCCAGAACTGCCTTGCCGGTAGGCGCCCACCAGCAGGTTGTCGAGCACGCTCAGCCCGGCGAACAAGGCCAGGTTCTGGAAGGTGCGCGCAATGCCGTGTTTGGACACCTGGTGCGCGGGGGCAGCGGTGATGTCGGTGCCGTCGAAGGCCACCTTGCCGCTGGTGGGCCGGTACATGCCGGTGATGCAGTTGAACATCGTCGTCTTGCCCGCGCCGTTGGGGCCGATCAACGAGGTGATGCTGCCCGCGGCCATGCTGAACGACACATCGCTCAGCGCGGTGATGCCCTGGAAGCGCATCACCAGGGAAGTCACTTCGAGCAATGGGGTGGTGGTCACGGTGAGGCCTATCAAGCCGCGCGTTTGGCGCCCAGGTAAGACTCGTGCATGGCGTCACTGGCCGCCACTTCACTGGCCGGGCCTGAGACGACGATGCGGCCGCGGTCGAGCACGTAGGCCGTGCTGGCGAAGGCCAACGCCAGGCGGGCGTTTTGCTCAACGATCAACATCGACGTGCCCAGCGTTTCGCCCACCACTTTCAGTTGCTTGTAGATGGCCTGCACGATCAACGGCGCCAGGCCGAGCGAGAGTTCATCGACCAACAGCAGGCGTGGCTTGGAGACCAGTGCGCGGCCCAGCGCCAGCATTTGCTGCTCGCCGCCGGAAAGCCAGCCCGCGGCTTGATCGCGGCGTTCAGCTAAGCGCGGGAAAAGTTCAAACACCGCATCCATGCGCTCGCGCACCTGTGCGCGCGGCAGCATGGCCGCGCCGACGTTGAGGTTGTCTTGCACGCTGAGTTGCTTGAAGATCAAGCGGCCCTCGGGCACCAGGGCCATGCCGTCGCGCACCAGGCGGTGGGCGGGGCGGCCCAGCGCGCTGTGGCCAGCGAAATTCACCGCGCCTTGCGCCACATGGCCATGGTGCAAATCAAGCAGACCCATGATGGCGCGAATGAGCGTGGTCTTGCCCGCGCCGTTGGCACCCAGCAGGGCCACGATGCCGCCTTGCGGCACGGCCAGGCTCACGTCTTCCAGCGCCAGGCCCTTGCGCGCATAGCCCACCGACAGGTTGTTCACTTCAAGCAAGTTGGTCATCAAGCACTCCGTTTGGCGGCGAAGCGGTTGCGCAATTTGCGCCCGATGCCGGCCAGGCCTTCGGGCGCGAAGATCAGCAGCAAGATCACCAGCATGCCGAAGATCACCTGCACCAGTTGCGCCTTGTGATCCACCAGCAGCAGCCGTACCAAGCCGGTTGAATCGCCCGCCTGGGAAGCAAAGCCGGAGATGATGGACGGCAGCAGCAGCCACACCGCCGCACCCACCAGCGAGCCGGCCAGCGAGCCCATGCCGCCGATGATGATCATGGCAATGAACTGAATGGCGAAGTGAATGCCGAAGGCCTCTGCCGTGACGTTGGTCAGGTAGTAGGCGTACAGCGCGCCGGCCATGGCTGCGATGGCCGAGCTGAAGGCAAAGGCCTTCAGGCGCAGGATGCGCACATCAACCCCGGCCGAGGTGGCAGCGAGCTCGTGGTCGCGCATGGCCATCATCGCGCGGCCTTCGCGGTGGCTCATGGTGTTGCGCAGCGCCCAAAAAACCAGCGCGACCAGCGGCAGCAAAAAGAGATACCAGCGCGTCGGGGTGCTCAGCTCCAGCGGGCCGAGTGTGGCCGGCTTGAACGGCACGCCGACCACATCGAAAAACTTGAACTGGTACTCCATGAAGGCGAAGACCACGATGTAGTGCAGCGCAAAGGTCGACAGCACAAAGTACAGGCCGCGCACGCGCAGCGACGGCAGGCCCGCCAACACCCCGGCCAGGGCCCCCATCACACCGGCGGCGAGCAGCACTGCGGGGAACGGCCAGCCCCATTGCGTGCCAGTCACCGCTGCGGTCATCGCACCGACCGCATAAAAAGCCGCGTGTCCGATCGAGATCAGGCCGGCCACGCCAGTCAGGTAGTTCAGCGACAGCGCGCCGAGCATCGCGATCAGCATCAGGTTGACTTGGCTCAGGCCCACGTTGAGCAACTGCATGTTGGACAGGCGCACGCCGAAGACCGTGCGATCAGTCAGCAGCACCGGCAAGTAGCACAGCAGTGCGATCACCGCGATGGCCCACAACCAGCGCCGCCAGGGGTCTTGGCGGGGCGGCGCTGCAGCTTGAAGGGTGAGGGCGGTTGGGGTCATGGATGAAGTCTTTGCAGTCACGGCAGCCGGCGCCTCAAACACGGCCCAGTTCGCGCTGGCCGAACAGGCCCCAGGGGCGAACCATCAGGATCAGCATCAGCAGGACGTAGATCAGGATGTCGCTCGACTTCGGCGAGATGTACGACGCGGCGAACTGCTCGATGATGCCGACGAGCAGACCGCCGATGATCGCGCCCGGAATGCTCTGCAAGCCGCCGATCACCACCGCCGGCACCGCCAACAAGCCGATGCTTTCGAGTTCGGTCGAGACGATCTGAATCTTGCCCAGGAAGAGCCCGCCGATGCATGCCAGCACGGCGCCGATGGCCCACGCCAGGCGGTTCATGACGTTGACATTCACGCCCGAGACCAGCGCCGCCTCGTGGTTGTCGGCGGTGGCGCGCATCAAGAGGCCGATTGAGGTGAATTTGAAGAAGGCGCCGAAGCCGGCCATGCAGACCCAGCTCACCACGGCGGCAATCAGGTGCAGCTGCGAGATGCGCACATCGCCGATGATGAAAACGCCCGTCGG
>JAYUQE010000026.1:0-2295 GCA_043756905.1 Burkholderiales bacterium
GAAGATGGCATCGGCTCGGCGCAGCAGCTCGGCGTATTCGCGGCACACTTCGCCCAGGATGCGCACCCCCAGGCCGGGGCCGGGGAAGGGGTGGCGGTAGACCATGTCGGGCGGCAGGCCCAGCGCCACGCCGAGTTCGCGCACTTCGTCTTTGAACAGGTCGCGCAAGGGTTCCAGCAGCTTCAGCCCCAACGTTTCAGGCAAGCCACCGACGTTATGGTGGCTCTTGATGCTGGTGGCCTTTTTCGTCTTGGCGCCGCCGCTTTCAATCACATCGGGGTAGATGGTGCCCTGGGCCAGCCACTTGGCACCGCCGCTGGAAGCGGCGCCTTGTGCGTCCTTCAATTTCTTGGCCTCGCGCTGGAACACTTCAACGAACTCGCGCCCGATGATCTTGCGCTTGGCCTCGGGGTCGCTCACGCCTTTCAGGTGGCCCAGGAACTGCTCGCTGGCGTCCACGTGCAGCACCTTGGCGTGCAAGCGGCCAACGAACATTTCCATCACCATCGCGCCTTCGTTCAGGCGCAGCAAGCCATGGTCGACGAAGACGCAGGTGAGCTGGTCGCCGATGGCGCGGTGGATGAGTGCAGCGGCCACGCTGGAGTCGACGCCGCCGGACAGGCCGAGGATCACTTCTTCGCTGCCCACTTGCTCGCGGATGCGCGCCACCGCTTCCGCAATATGGTCGCGCATCACCCAATCGGGTTTGGCGGCACAGATGGCCAGCACAAAGCGCTCCAGCATCGCCCTGCCCTGCAACGTGTGCGTGACTTCAGGGTGGAACTGCACCGCGTAGTAACTGCGTGCTTCATCGGCCATGCCGGCAATCGGGCAGCTCGGCGTGCTGGCCATGAGCTTGAAGCCCGGCGGCAGCGCGGTGACCTTGTCGCCATGGCTCATCCACACCTTGAGCATGCCGTGGCCTTCAGGCGTGCTGAAGTCTTCGATGCCGTCGAACAACCTGGTGTGGCCGCGAGCACGCACTTCGGCGTAGCCGAATTCGCGGTGGGTTGAGGCTTCGACCTGCCCGCCCAGTTGCACCGCCATGCTGAACATGCCGTAGCAGATGCCCAGCACCGGCACGCCGCTGTCCCACACCGCCTGCGGTGCACGCAGGTCGTGCTCTTCGTAGGTGCTGGCATGGCTGCCGGAAAGAATGATGCCCTTGGGCGCGAACTCGCGGATGAAGGCATCGCTGACGTCATTCGGGTGGATCTCGCAGTACACATGCGCCTCGCGCACGCGCCGCGCGATGAGTTGAGTGACCTGGCTGCCGAAGTCGAGGATGAGGATCTTGTCGTGCATGGTGTGGTCACTCTGCTGTGGCGGGCGTGGGCTGGGCTTTGTGGCGGAAGTGCCGCGCGGCGATCAAGGTGCCGATGAGTTGCAGGCTGGCGCAGAAGTAGAACGGCAGGCCGATGCGCCAGTCGCCCTTTTCCAGGTGCGACACCATGCCCAACAGCGGCGCGCTCACCACCGGCGCAATCACCGCCATCAGGCTGTTCAGCGCCGCCACCGAGCCCATGGTCGTGCCCTGGCTGCGCGCATCGGCTGCGTTGGACACCTGGCCTTGAATCACCGCCGTGGCGCCTCCGCCGAGCAGGTTGCCCAGGATGATGATGACGAACATCATCCAACCTTCGGTGGCGGCGCCGAACGAAAGATAGGTGAGGCTCGACACACTCAGGCCCACGATGGCCAGCGCGCGCGCCGAAAAGCGCAGCAGCAGGTGCTTGAGCAAGAAGCCCTGCACCAAGACCGACATCAGACCCACCGTGAACAGTGCCCAGCCGTTGTGCGCCGGGCCCCAGCCGAACTTGAAGGTGGTGTACAGCACGAAGCTGTTGTGCAGCGTGAACTGGGCCAGCGAGGCCAGGCCGATCACCGCGACCAGCGGGCCCACGCCTTGCAATTGACTCAAGCCCTTGAGCGAGCTGAACGGGTTGGCGCGGCGCCATTCAAACGGCTTGCGCCGGTCGGCCGGCAAAGACTCTGGCAGCACGAAGTAGCCATACAGCCAATTCAACACCGCCAGGCCGCCGGCCACGAAGAACGGCAGGTGCAGGTCGATGGCGCCAAGCAAGCCGCCCATCACCGGGCCCAGCGTGAAGCCCAGGCCGAACATGGCGCCCACCAGGCCGAAGCGGCGAGCGCGGTCTGCGGGCGCGGTGATGTCGGCCACATAGGCGTTGGCCACCGCCGCATTGGCCTGCATGGCGCCGCTGAACAAGCGCACCACGATCAACATCCACAGCGCGGTGGCCAGGCCGGTGACGATGAAGCTCAGTGCCAGGC
>JAYUQE010000027.1:0-5971 GCA_043756905.1 Burkholderiales bacterium
GCCAGCATGGCCTCCTCGATCAGCTTGTGCGCCTCGTTGCGCGTGCGCGGCACGATGCGCAGGATGCGCCCGGCTTCATCGCTGACGATCTGCGTCTCGGTGGTTTCGAAGTCGACCGCGCCGCGCTTGGCGCGCTCTTTGAGCAAGGCGCGATAGACCTCGTGCAGGTGCAACAGGTGCGGCACCAACTGCGCGCGCGCATGGGCCTGAGGGCCGCGGGTGTTGGCCAGGATGCTGGCCACTTCGGTGTAGGTGAAGCGCGCCTGCGAACGCATCACGGCCGGATAGAACTGGTAGGCGTCGACCGCGCCGTCCTGGCCCACCAGCATGTCGCACACCATGCACAGGCGCTCGACATCGGGGTTCAGTGAACACAGGCCGTTGCTGAGTTTTTCGGGCAGCATCGGGATCACGCGGCGCGGAAAGTACACCGAGGTGGCGCGTTCGTAGGCGTCGCCGTCCAGCGCCTCGCCCGGCTTAACGTAGTGGCTCACGTCGGCAATGGCCACCAGCAGCCGCCAGCCGGCAAAGGCCGTCTTGCCGCGACCGCGCTTGAAGGGTTCGCAGTACACCGCGTCGTCGAAGTCGCGCGCGTCTTCACCGTCGATCGTGACCAGGGGCACATCGGTCAGGTCGATGCGGCCGCGCTTGTCGGCGGCGCGCAATTTCTCGGGCAGCGCCGCGGCTTGCGTCAGCGTCTCGGGCGAGAAGCGGTGCGGCACTTCGAACTTGCGCACGGCAATTTCGATCTCCATGCCGGCGTCGTCAATCTCGCCCAGCACTTCAACCACCCGGCCCACCGGCTTGGCATGCAACGAAGGCGGCTCGGTCAGTTCGATGGCCACCACCTGCCCGGCCGCGGCGTTGGCCATGGCGTTCTTGGGCACGATGATGTCCTGGCCATAACGCCGGTCTTCAGGCGCCACCAGCCAAATGCCGCCCTCATGCAGCAAGCGGCCGATGATGGGCGCCTTGCGCCGCGCCAGGATGTCGAGCACCCGACCCTCCGGCCGGCCGCGCCTGTCCAGGCGCAAGACACGCACGCGAACACGGTCGCGGTGCATCACGGCGGCCATCTCCTGGGGCGACAGGAAGACGGTGGTTTGCCCATCGTCCAGGCGCACGAGCCCGTGCCCATCGCGATGGCCTTCGACATCGCCTTCGACCTCGCTCAACAGCAGGGCCGGGGTGGCCGTTGCGGCCGATTGATAGATTTCTTTGATGATATGATTCTCGTTTTCTGCACTGCCCAGGTGGCGGAATTGGTAGACGCACTAGTTTCAGGTACTAGCGCTTAGCGGCGTGGAGGTTCGAGTCCTCTCCTGGGCACCAAAATAATGAAATGGCTGACACGCGAGTGTCGGCCATTTTTGTTTTCACCTCCGCGGCCGGTCTCACCCGGCCTCATCGAATTCAAACCACATACTTCTTCGCCAACCCCGCCGGTCGCATGGCGTCGTAGTCTTCGAACGGCTGATGAATCCAGGGGCTGCTCGGCAAGGTTTCGACGAAGTAATCCGGCGTGTACGTCGACACGCCCTTGACCCAGATCACCGCCGAGCGCAGTTCGCTGATCGACGGCATGCCGCGCAGCCGGTCAACCACCGCGCGCAAGGTCACGCCCGAATCGGCCAGGTCGTCCACCAGCAGCACGCGCCCGGCCAGCTCGCCCTTTGGCAGGGTGATGTACTTGGCCAAATCGAGACGCCCTTGAATCGTGCCGGCATCGGCGCGGTACGAACTGGTAGACATGATGGCCAGAGGCTTGTCGAACACGCGCGACAGTACATCGCCCGGGCGCATGCCGCCACGCGCCAGGCACAAGATCTGGTCGAACGCCCAGCCCGAGTTGTGCACCTTGAGCGCCAGACGCTCGATCAGCATGTGGTATTCGTCCCAGGAAACGTACAGGTGCTTGCCGTCGTCGGTGAGCATGAAAAATTCCTTTGGCTGGATCAGGCGAGATAGGGGTGGCGCAGCAAGATGGTGTGCTCGCGGTCGGGGCCGGTGGATACGAGGTCGATCGGCGCGCCGATGAGCTGCTGCACGCGCTCCAGGTAGCGGCGCGCATTCACGGGCAGTTGATCCCATTGCGTGTGCCCGGCGGTGGTGCCTTCCCAGCCGGCAAAAATTTCGTAGACCGGCTCGCAGGCGGCGATCTCGTCGGCGTCCAGCGGCAAGATGTCCAGGGTGCGCGCACCCAGCTTGTAGCCGGTACAGACCTTGATCTCTTGCAGGCCGTCGAGAACGTCTAACTTGGTGATGCACAGGCCGGAGACGCCGTTGATGATCATGGCGCGCTTCAGCGCCGCCGCATCGAGCCAGCCGCAGCGCCGGGCGCGGCCGGTAACGGTGCCGCGCTCCTGCCCCACGGTGGAGAGATGGTGGCCCACCGTGCCCGGCTGGTCCATCGGCAACTCGGTTGGGAACGGGCCGCTGCCCACCCGCGTGGTGTAGGCCTTGGTGATGCCCAGCACGTAATGCAGCATGCCAGGGCCCAGGCCGCTGCCCGCGGCGGCATTGCCGGCCACGCAGTTGCTCGATGTGACATACGGGTAGGTGCCGTGGTCGATGTCCAGCAGCGTGCCCTGGGCGCCTTCGAACAGCAGGTTGGCGCCTTCATGGTGAGCATTGAAGAGCCGGTAGCCCACATCCGCCAGCAACGGGCAGACCTGTTCTGCGGCCTGCATCGCCTGGTCGAAGATGTCCTGTTCAACCACCGGTTTGGCGTTCAGGTAGCCGCGCAGGGCAAAGTTGTGCAGCTCCACCAGTTCATGCAACTTGGCGGCAAAGCGGGCGGGGTGTTTCAGGTCTTGCGCGCGCAAGGCCCGGCGCGCCACCTTGTCTTCATAAGCTGGGCCGATGCCCTTTTCGGTGGTGCCGATCTTGCCGCTGCCGCCACTTTCACGCAGCGCTTCGCGGGCCTTGTCCACCTCCACATGGAAAGGCAGGATCAACGGGCACGACTCGCTGATGAACAGGCGCGAACGCACGTCAAGGCCCAGGCTTTCCAGGCGGCTGATTTCACTCAGCAGGTGCTGCGGGTCGAGCACCACACCGTTGCCGATGTAGCAGGCCACGCCGTCGCGCATGATGCCCGAGGGCACCAATTGCAACGCCGTCTTGCGGCCCTTGATCACCAAGGTGTGGCCGGCGTTGTGCCCGCCCTGAAAGCGCACCACGCCCTGGGCATGGTCGGTCAACCAGTCGACCAGCTTGCCCTTGCCTTCGTCGCCCCACTGGGTGCCCACCACCACCACATTGCGGCCACCTGCGGCGGGCTTTGCAACTTGCATGTCGGTCAGTCCTGTTGAATCTTTGGTTAGCAGCGTGCCGCGCTCAACGCGCGCGCAATACCCATTGGCCACCGGCCAGTGCAAGCTCGCGGTCGCAGGCGAATTCCTGCACCTCGTCTTCATGGCCAGGCAGCACGCAGACCACGGTTTCTCCGGCCTGGCGCAGTTGCCGGATGGCTTGGCGCAGGCCCGCCTGTTCGCCCCAAGGCGCACGAATGGCCTGGGCCAACGGCCCGGCGCTGGACTGTTCGGCCAGGCCGATCAGGTCGAGGCTGAAGCCTACTGCCGGGCGGCGGCGGCCGAACACGGCACCCACTTCGTCGTAGCGCCCGCCACGCGCCAACGCGGCGCGCAAGCCCTGGCCATAGATGCCGAACCGCGCGCCGCTGTAGTAGGCGTAGCCGCCCAAGTCTGACAGGTCGAAGCCGACTTGGACGCCGGGGTAGACGCCGCGCAGGTGGCGCGCCAACCAGGCCAGGTCGTCCAGCGCGGTGCCGATCGCCTCCTGCGCCGGCAACACGGTGCGCGCGCGTGCCAGCACCTCGTCGCCGCCGTACAGGCCCAGCAGCGCCAACAGCGCGCTGCGCACCGCTGCCGGCAAGGGCGCAGCAAGCTGGGCCAGTTGACCAGCGTCTTTGGCGGCGAGTGCGGCCACGATGTCTTCTTGCGCCGGGCCGGCCAGCGTGGATTTGGCCAACACGCCGCGCACCACGCGCGCGTCGGCCAGGTCGATCATCAGCCCCTGCACACCTGCGGCCTGCAAGGCGTCGAGCGCCAGTTCCTGCACTTCGAGATCAGCCTCCAAACCGGCGTGGCCAAAGATCTCGGCACCGAACTGGAGTTGCTCGCGCAGCGCATGCGGCCCCGCCGGGCGCGTGTGCAGCACCGGGCCGCAGTAACACAGGCGCGTGACGCCCTGGCGGTTGAGCAAGTGGGCGTCGATGCGTGCGGCCTGCGGCGTGGTGTCGGCACGCAAGCCCAGGGTGCGGCCGCTGAGCTGATCCACCAACTTGAAGGTTTGCAGATCCAGCTCACGGCCGGTGCCGCTGAGCAGGGAATCGAGGTGCTCCAGCAGCGGCGGCATGATGAGCTCGAAGCCATAGCCGCGCGCCAGGTCGAGCAGCTTGCGTCTGAGCTGGTCGATGTGTCGGGCCTGGGCGGGCAGCACATCGGCAATGTGCTCGGGCAGCAGCCAGGCAGACGACATGAACAACACCGGGTGGGTTAAAAAAGGGATTGTACCGATGCGTTCCGCGCTCACCGGCTGCGCCGGCGCGGCCGCTGCGGTGACTGGCTTCGGCGACAGACTAACGAAACACGAGTGCCAGCAGCACGACGCCGACCACGATGCTGGTCAGGCCGATGAAGCGCACCTGGCCGTCGTTCATGGCCAGCGCGCGTTCGAACATGTGGCGCCATGCGCCGGGGCTCAGGAACGGCAACAGACCTTCAAGCACCAGCATCAGGGCCAGCGCGGCCCACAGCACATCGGCCACGCCCTACTTGCGTGCCGGCGGCGCCACCACACCACCGGGCGTGCCGCGCATGGCCTTAAAGAACTCGCCGCTCGGGTCGACCACCATCACATCGCTCTTGTTGCGAAAGCTGGCGCGGTAGGCCTCCAGGCTGCGGTAGAACTGGGCGAACTGCGGGTCGCGGCCGAAGGCATCGGCGTACAGTGCCGACGACTTGGCGTCGCCCTCGCCCTTGATCTTCTGCGCGTCGCGGTAGGCCTCGGCAATGATCACTTCACGCTGGCGGTCGGCGTCGGCGCGGATCTTTTCGCCTTCGGCCGAACCCTGCGAGCGCAACTCGTTGGCCACCTGCTTTCGCTCGGACTCCATGCGCCGGTAGACCGAGTCTGAAATGTCGGCGACGAAGTCCACGCGCTTGATGCGCACGTCGACAATTTCGATACCGAAGGACTTGGCTTCAACGGCCAGTCGCGAGCGCACGTCGTTCATGACCTTCTCGCGCTCGGTGGCCAGCACGCCCTTGACGTCGCGCTTGGTGATTTCCTCATTGAACGCGGCCTGCACCACGGGTGCCAGGCGGCTCTCGAGGTTGCGAAAATCAGTGCCGTTGTTGCGGATGAACTGGCGCGGCTCTGAGATGCGCCACTTCACGAGCCAGTCGATGACCAGACTCTTCTTCTCGGCCGTGAAGATGGGCCGTGTTTCCGGGCTGTCGAGCGTCTGGATTCGCCGGTCCAGGAAGACCACGTTCTGGAACGGCGGTGGCAGCTTGAACTGCAAGCCCGGTTCGGTGATCACTTCCTTGATCTCGCCGAGCGCGTAGACCACACCGACCTGGCGTTGGTCAACCACAAAGAGCGTGCTCGCGGCGAGCATCAGCAGCGCCAGAGCGCTGGCTATAAAGATGGCTATTCTGTTCATGCTTGTTGCTCGATCACTTCAACGGCCTTCGCGGTCGCGCGTGCGTGCGCCGTCGCGGCTGCGGATGTCGACACTTTGTGTGCCTGTAGGGTCTGACGCCGCCGGTGTGGGCACCGACGACGGTGTGACAGCCGGCACGGCAGCTGGCCCGCCGGCCTGCTGCAGCAGCTTGTCCAGCGGCAGGTACAGCAGGTTGCTGCCACTCCGGCTGTCGACCATCACTTTGCTGACGTTGGAATAGACCTGCTGCATGGTCTCGATGTAGAGCCGGTCGCGCGT
>JAYUQE010000028.1:0-5933 GCA_043756905.1 Burkholderiales bacterium
GCGCGCCAGGCGCTGGCCGAGGCCGGCCTGGGCGCGGCCGACATCGCCGCCCTGGGCATCACCAACCAGCGCGAAACCACCGTGCTGTGGAACCGGCGCACCGGGCAGCCGATCCACAACGCCATCGTCTGGCAAGACCGGCGCACCGAGCCGCTGTGTGCGCAGTTGCGCGAGCAGGGCCTGGCTGATGAGGTGCGCGCCAGCACCGGCCTGGTCATCGACCCGTACTTTTCGGGCACCAAGATCCGCTGGCTGCTCGACCACGTGACCGGCGCGCACTTGGCCGCGGCGCGCGGCGAGTTGGCCTTCGGCACCGTCGACACCTGGCTGCTGTGGAAGCTCACCAACGGCCGCGTGCATGCCACTGATGTGAGCAACGCGGCGCGCACCATGTTGTTCGACGTGCGCCACAACGTCTGGGACCACGGCCTGCTCAAGGCCTTGCATGTGCCCGACAGCGTGCTGCCGCAAGTCTTCCCCTCAAGCCATGTGTTTGGCCAGGCGGATGCGCAGTGGCTGGGCGGCGAGATTCCAATTGCCGGCATCGCCGGTGACCAGCAAAGCGCCCTGTTCGGCCAGGCCTGCTGGCAGCCCGGCATGGCCAAGAACACCTATGGCACGGGCTGCTTCATGCTGATGCACACCGGCGCGCGCTTCGAGACTTCGCACAACGGCCTGCTCACCACGGCGGCGGCGCAGACCACGGCCGAGCCGCAATTTGCGCTGGAAGGCAGCGTGTTCATCGGCGGCGCGGTGGTGCAGTGGCTGCGCGACGGCCTGGGCCTGATCGACAGCAGCGCCCAGGTGCAAGCCCTGGCCGCCAGCGTGCCCGACGCCGGCGGCGTGGTCGTCGTGCCGGCTTTCACCGGCCTGGGCGCGCCGTACTGGAACGCCGATGCGCGCGGCGCCATCCTGGGCCTGACGCGCGGCAGCACGCGGGCGCACGTGGCCCGCGCGGCGCTGGAAAGCATCGCCTTCCAAAGCGCGGCGCTGTTGAGCGCGATGGACCGCGACGCGCGCGGTGCGGGCGGCACGGGCGGTGCGCCGGTGCATGAACTGCGGGTCGATGGCGGGGCCAGCGTGAATGACGACTTGATGCAGTTCCAGGCCGACCTGCTGGGCATACCCGTGCTGCGCCCGGCGGTGACGGAAACCACCGCCCTGGGCGCGGCAATGTTGGCCGGCCTGGGCGTGGGCCTGTACGCGGGCCTGGATGAACTGGCCCAGCGCTGGCGCTGCGAGCGCCGCTTCGAGCCCAGCATCACGCGCGAGCGCGCCGCCGAATTGATGGCCGGGTGGGAGCGCGCGGTGCGGCAGGTGGTGGCGCCTTAGGGCTTCATGCGGCATTGCGTTCAAGGCTGCTCAATTCGGCCTCGACTGGCGCGCAGGCTTATGGCCATGCCCGGCGTGGCATCAGCGGATCGGGATCAGAGCAGCTGCATGGGAGCGGGATCAGGCCGGCTGTAGCGGAGCGGGATCAGGCCGGCGGGGCGTGCTGCTTCGCTCATGTCCTCCGTCGTCGGCCTGGCGGCCTCCTCCTCCCCCTTTACTTCGCTACGCAGCACGCCCCACCGGCCTGATCCTTCGGCAGCGACTCTTCTCGAACGTTACCTGCGCCAACATGGGTGCCGGCCGAGGGTGTTGGGTGGCCGGCGTAGCGAGGTAAAGAAGGAGGAGGAGGCCGCCAGGCCGACGACGGGTGAGTGAGCCCGGACACAAACAGTCCAGTGGACTGTTTGTGCCTGGCGAACGCCCGGGGCTCTGCCCCGGGCACGAGCGAAGCCGGCCGCCCGACGCCCTCGGCTGCCCCAGGCCTTCACGATGCGTGCACCGTTTGAAGCCTTCAACTCCTGGAAAACACCCTAACCAAACCCTAGCCAGCTTCTTGATCCTTGTACACAAAGGGCATCAGCCAGCCGGCACCTGCTGCCCGATCCAGCGCCCCAACGTGGCGCGCAGGCGTTGCGCGTCGACCGGCTTGGTCAGGAAGTCATTCATGCCCGCGGCCAGGGCCTGCTCGCGTTCGCTCACCAGGGCGGCGGCGGTCAGGGCGATCACCGGCAGGCTGGCTGCGGCGTGCTGGCGGCGCAGGCTGCGCGTGGCTTCGTGGCCGCTCATGCCGGGCATCTGCACGTCCATCAGCACGGCGTCGAACGGCCTGCCCTGCTCCTGCGCCAAGGCCACCGCGGCCAGCGCACCCTGGCCGTCGCTGGCCTGCGTGACCAGCACGCCCCATTGTTCGAGCAAGGCCACTCCGATCAGCATGTTGACGGCGTTGTCTTCCACCATCAGCACGCGCTTGCCCGTCAGGTCGGCCTGCACCGCGGCGGCGGCCAGCGCATCGAGCGCCCCCGCCTGCGCCAGCGGCAGCGGCAGTTCGCACCAGAAGCAACTGCCCGCGCCGGGCTGGCTGATGACGCCGACTTCGCCGCCCATCATGCTGGCCAGCTCGCGGCAGATCGACAGGCCCAGGCCGGTGCCGCCGAAGCGCCGGGTGGTCGATTGGTCGGCCTGCGTGAAGGGCTGGAACAGCCTGGACTGTGTCGCGTCGTCAATGCCCGGGCCGGTGTCGTGCACCTCGAACAGCACGCGCTGCGCCGACAGGCGGCGCGCCGCCAGCCGCACCTGGCCGCGGGTGGTGAACTTGATGGCGTTGCCCAGGAAGTTGCTGAGGATCTGGCGCAGCCGCAACGGGTCGCCCATCACCCGGCTGGCCACGCCGAGGCCGGGTTCGAGCTTGAACTCAAGCTCGCGCGGCTCGGCCAGCGTGGTGTAGGCGCGGTGCAGGCCGCGCAACAGTTCGCCCAGGTCGAAGGCCGAGTTCTCCAATTCGAACTTGCCGGCCTCAATCTTGGACAGGTCGAGGATGTCTGAAATGATGGCCGACAGCGCCTGCGCGCTTTCGCTGATCTGGTCGAGGTATTGCGTGCGCCGCGCCTCGTCCATCCCCGGCGCACTGGCCAGCCGCGCCAGGCCGATCAGGCCGTTCAGCGGCGTGCGCAATTCATGGCTGGTGTTGGCCAAAAAGGCGCTCTTGGCGCGGTTGGCGGCCTCGGCTTCATCACAGGCGCGGGCCAGGGCCTGCTCGACCTGGCGCGCCTCGGTCACGTCGTCAACGATCCAGATCGTGCCGCCCTTGGCCGGGTGGCTGGGGTCGATGGCACGCGCGGCCACGCGGGCCAGGAAGGTGCTGCCGTCCATGCGCCGGCAGCGGCGCTCGAACTCGGCCGATTCGCCGCGCGCAAGCTGCGGGCCGATCTCCAGGCCGACGGCAAAGTAGTCGTCGTCGCTGGCCCAGATCACCCGCCCGGGCTGGCCCAGCAGGCTGCCCTTGCGCCAACCGAACATCTGCTCGAAGCGTGGGTTGGCCAGCACGAAGTTCTGGTCGCGCGTGACGGCGATGCCCACCGAGGCGTTGTCCAGAATCGCCTCGCGCTCCAGCCGCGCGCGCTCGACCTGCGAGACATCGCGCGCGTTGATCACCAGGTACTCGCGCCGGTCCATCGCGAAGCGCGCGCCCGACACCAGCACCGGCACGGCGCGGCCCGACTTGGTGGCGAAGTGGGTGGGCATGTCCTGCACCTTGCCCTGGTGTTCGATCATTTCCAGAAAGCGCTGGCGGTCTTGCGCCACATGCCACAGGCCAAGCTCTTCGGCCGTGCGGCCCACCACTTCGGCCGAGGCGTAACCACTCAGCCGCTCGAACGTATGGTTAACCATGGTGGTGCGCCCGCTGCCCAGTTCGCTCAGCGTGATGAGGTCGGGGCTGGTGGCCACCAGGTGCGCCAGCATGGCTTCGGAGCGCCGCACCGCGTCTTCGGCCGCCTTGCGCTCGGTGTCGTCAACATAAATGGACAGAATAGCCGGCCGGCCATCGGCATCGACTCGCACGCCGGTGGCCCGCGCCACCACGCGCCGGCCACCCTGGCCGATCAGGCGGAACTCAACCACCGGCAGCGCGCGCCCGGCGGGCAGGGCTTCAAGTTCGGCAATGCGCATGCGTGCGCGTTCGCGCGACTCACCACCTTCATAGGCACCCAACAGGTCTTGCCCGATCATGCTTTGCAGGTCGGGGTAGCCGAACAGCGCCACCGCGCTGGGGTTGGCGTCGAGCACGTTGTGGCCGCGGTGCAGCACCAGTGGCGTGGGGATGCGGGCAAACAGCTCCTGGTAGCGCAA
Source organism: Burkholderiales bacterium (assembly GCA_043756905.1). Lineage (GTDB taxonomy): Bacteria > Pseudomonadota > Gammaproteobacteria > Burkholderiales > Burkholderiaceae_C > Rubrivivax. Next base: position 4,180 of record JAYUQE010000028.1, read on the forward strand.
TTCGGTGGCGGCCAGGGCTTCGTTGGCGGCCACCTGCGCGCTGACGTCGCGCGCCACGCCCCAGTAACCCACGAACTGCCCGCGCGCGGCGCGCCGCGGCTCGCCGCTGACCATGAAGTGGCGTAGCAGGCCGTTGCCGCCGCGCCAGCGCACGGCCAGGTCGTGGAAAGGCTCGCGCTCGCCGAGTTGGGCTTGCAGCAAGTCGAGCGCCTCGGCGTCGATGCCAACGTGCGGCAGCTCCCAGGGCAGTTCGCCGTGGCCGCGCACGGCTGCTGCCGGGCCGCCCGCGCCGCCGTGGCCGGGCGCCAGGGTGGTCAGCCGGTAATGCTCGTCGATCTCCCAATAGGCATCGGCGGCAATGGCCAGCAGGCCGCGAAAGCGCGCCTCGCGCTCGTCGGCGTCGGCGACCTGGCGGTCCACGGCATGGCCGATCATCAACCCGCCCACCATGCCGGCGGCGATCACCAACCACTGAATCAACGTGCGCAGCCACAGCGCCGAGCCTTGCAGTCCAGGCAGGGTTTGATCCAACCACTCCTGTTGATGCGCCAGGGCCAGCACCGCCACCACGGCGGCGGCCCACACGGCAACGGCCAGGCCCAACGCGCGGCTCGACACCGCGCCGGCCATGCACACGAACAGGGCAAACAAGCCAATGCCCGGCGCCACCAAACCCCAGCCGAGCAACGCGCTGGCCAGCCCGATGACGAGGATGGCCGCCGCCGCCACCGCGGCCACCCAGCGCTGCGCATGGCGGCTGCGCCATTGCATCGCCACGCCGCAGATCAGTGTCAACGCCAGGAAGGCCGCCACCAGGGCCGCGCGCCGTGTATCGGGCAACTCGGGCGTGACCAGGCCGAAGATCGCCGCGGCCAGCAGCGACACCAGCGCGGCCGTGGCGAAGAAATGGCGCGCGACGCGGCCGCGCACGTCTTCGCTGGCCGCCGCCTTGGCCGCGGGCGCTGCGGCCAGGGCCCGCGGCGCCGGCTGCGCCTCGGGCTCGGGGCGCTCGTGCAGGCCCTGGGGTTGGGTGGGCTGGAAAGCGGTCACGTTAGCCCCGCGCCGAGTGCGCACATGCGGCGATCGCCCAAGAAGCCCGCGCCGCGCGGGGTGACGTGCTGCGCCTCATATCAAACCCAACCGGTTCACGCTCGCAACGCCGCATTGAGCTGCGCCCGGGTGGCCTGCGCCGCACGCCGCGCCGCGGCGGCAAAGTCTTCGCCGGCCGAGGCGTACAGCACGGCGCGCGAAGAACTCACGATCACCGGCGCCTGGGTGGCCGCCGCCGTGCCGCGCCAGCCGGCACGCACCGCGGCCTGGGCATCGCCGCCCTGGGCGCCAATGCCCGGTATCAACAGCGGCAGCGTGGGCGCAAGTTCGCGCACCCGGGCCAGCTCTTGCGGGTAGGTGGCACCCACCACCAGGCCGATCTGGCCGCTGCGGTTCCATTCCCCCGCGGCCAGCCTCGCCACGCGCTCGTACAACAGCTCGCCGCTGGCCAGGGCCTGGCCTTGCAGGTCGGCGCTGCCGGGGTTGGAGGTGCGGCACAGCAGGATCACGCCCTTGCCGGCATGGCGCAGATAGGGCTCGATGGAGTCGAACCCCATGTACGGCGACAGCGTTACCGCATCGGCCTGGTAGCGCACGAACACCTCTCGCGCGTACTGCTCGGCGGTGGCGCCGATGTCGCCGCGCTTGGCGTCCAGAATCACCGGCACATCGGGCGCGCTGCGGCGCAGGTAGGCCATCAGCCG
>JAYUQE010000029.1:0-17167 GCA_043756905.1 Burkholderiales bacterium
GCGTGGGATCGAGCAGCCGGTCAACCTGCGAGCGGCTGGTCTTGAGCATGATGGCCAAACGCGCCCTGCTCAGCGATTGTTTTTCCATCGCCTCGGTGAGGTGCCACACCACCACTTCCTTGATGGCAAGTGCTTGCGCTTCTTCGAACTGGCCCTCGCCTTTGAGGAAACTGTCGAGTCTCGATCCAAGGTGCTTCTTGCTCGGCATTGATGCGCCTTTTGCCAATGACTGGCCTATGACTGGCCCTACTTCCCCAACCCCATCTGTCTGCCCACCTCGGTGTAGACCTTCACCCGCTCCGCCATGAAGGCGTCCATCCGCTCAACGCCAACGTTAACCAGCTCGAACCCACTCTTGGCCGCCAGCTCCTTCATCTCGCCTTCCGCATTCAACGCCGCGAACAGGTCGGACAAGCGCTTGCGCACATCAGGCGGCGTGCTCTTGGGCACACCGATGCCGCGGAACGCGCCATCGACCCAATCGACCCCCAGCTCCTTGAACGTGGGCACCTCGGGCAGCAGCGGGTGGCGCTTGTCCATGGCCACGGCCAGCGCGCGCACCTTGCCCTTGTTGGCAATGGCAAAAGGCGTGTAGCTCATGGCGCCTTCAACGTGCGCACCCAGCACCGCCAGGCTCAGGTCGCCGGTGCCCTTGTACGGCACGTAGTTGGTCTTCACGCCAAAGGCGTGGTTCATGCGTTCGTGCGCGGCGTGGTTGGCCGAGTTCTGGCCCGAGCCGCCCAGGTTCAGCTTGCCGGGTTGCTCTTTGGCAGTCTTGATGAAATCGGCAAAGCTTTTGATGGCGCTTTGCTCAGGCACCACCAGCGCGTCGGGCGTGTAGTGATACCAGAACACCGGTGTCACATCGGCCGTCTTGTATTGCACGTTGCCTTCCATGGGTTGCAACACGGTGTGCGGCAGGTTCACGCCGACGATGTTCACGCCATCACCGGCGAGCTGGTTCATGGTGCTCCACATCAATGCCCCGCCGGCGCCGGCCTTGTACTGGATGATGGTGTCAATGGCCGGGCACTTCTTCTTCAACACCACCTGCTGGTGGCGCGCCGACAGGTCCGATTCACCCCCCGGTGGGAAGGCCTGCCAGTACATCAAGCTCTTCTCAGGGCAGGGCTGGGCTTGGGCCAGGGCGCTGGCGCACATGGCCAGGGCAATGAACAGATTGCGTTGCATGTTGAACCTTGTCTTGGTGGCGGGTTGATTCATTCAGTGGCTGTGGGCGCCGCCGCCCAGCGGCTTGACAGGTACTTTCAGGTGCAAGGTTTCGGTCTTGCCGTCTTTGCCCATCACCACCAGCGTCAGCGGCACCAGGGCGCCGGGCTTCATGGGCAGCTTCAGGTCCATGAGCATCAGGTGGTAGCCGCCGGGCTTGAGTTCCACCATCTTGCCGGGGGGCAAGTCAAGCACATCCACGGCGCGCATTTTCATGGTCGAGCCTTCCATCTTCATCTCATGGATCTCGGCCATGCCGGCCATGGGGGTGGACGCCGACACCAGCTTGCCGCCCTGGGCACTGATGATGCGCATGAAGGCGCCCGTGGCCTGCTGCTGGCCCACGGTGCCGCGCACCCAGGCTTCGGTGACGGTGGTTTGTGCCGGCGCCGCTGCGGCAACGAGGCTGGTGAACAGGGAAATGGACAGTGCGTGAAGCTTCATGATCTACAACTCAATGTGAAAGTCAAACGGAACGTTGGCTACGGTCGGCCGCATTCTTCTTTTCAATCGCCTGGCGGGCCTGCTGCCATTCTTCCTCACCCCATTTCAGCAAGCTTGAAAAGTTGCCGCCGGTGCTTTGGTACTGGCCGCCGTCAATGGCCACGGTCTGGCCGTTCATGTATTCCGATTGTGGGCACAGCAAGTAAACCGCCAGGTTGGCCAGCTCGGGCATGCGCCCGGCGCGCTGCATCGGGTTGCCGGGTTGCGCCTTGTGTTCGCCGCCACCCGGGTTCAGCCGCGTGCTCATGCCTTCGGTGGGGAACAGGCCTGGCGCGATGGCATTGAAGCGAATGCCGCGTCCGGCCCATTCCACGGCCAGCGATTGCGTCATGGCATTCAGGCCCGCCTTGGCCATGGCCGAAGGCACGGTGAAGGGCGAACCGTTCCAGACCCAGGTGGTGAGGATGCTCACCACGCTGGCGCTCTGGCCCTGCGCCAGCCAGCGTTTGCCGCAATCGAGCGTGACGAAGAAGCTGCCACGGAACACGATGTTGGCGATGGCGTCAAAAGCGCGTGGCGAAAGATCTTCGGTGCGGCTGATGAAGTTGCCGGCGGCGTTGTTGACCAGGCCGGTGAGCGCACCACCATCGGCCCAGATGGCATCGAGCATTTCGCTGATGACCTCGGGGTGGCGAATGTCGCAGGCCAGGCCGGTGACCTTGCCGCCACTGTTTGCCGCATGCGCGGCGTTCAGCTCGGCAGCAGTCTGTTCAACCACCGCGCCGCGTCGGCCGCAGATGTAGACCTGGGCGCCCAGCAGCAGCAGCGCCTCTGTCATCACCCGTCCCAGGCCGGTGCCACCACCGGTGACGAGGATGCGCTGGCCTTGCATCAAGCCGGGTTTGAAGGCGAGGTCTTCGAGGTTCATCGCGTTCCCGTCAATCGAAAAGTTTGGCGTGTTGCAAGCGCAACTCGCGCTTGAGCAGTTTGCCGCTCGGGTTCTTGGGCAGGCTCGTGGCAAACACCACGCGCTTGGGCGCCTTGAAACTGGCTAACTGCGCGTTGCAGTGGGCCAGCACGTGTGGCTCGGTCAACGCAGCGCCTTCTTTCACCACCACCACGGCCACCACCGCTTCCACCCAGCGCGGGTGCGGCAGGCCGATGACGGCTACTTCGCTCACCCCGGCCAGCTTGTACAGCGCTTCTTCCACTTCGCGGCTGGCCACGTTCTCGCCACCCGTTTTGATCATGTCTTTCTTGCGGTCGACGATGGTGATGAAGCCTTCATCGTCGATGGTGGCCAGGTCGCCCGAATGGAACCAGCCACCTTCGAAGGCAGCCTTTGTGCGCTCGTCATCATGAAAGTAGCCCTGCATCAGTTGCGGCGAGCGGTGCACCACTTCGCCCACTTCGCCCGGCGCCACATCGCGCATGTCATCGCTCACCACGCGCGTTTGCACATTCAGCACGGCGCGCCCGCAAGAGCCGGGTTTGCGCAGTTGATCATCTGGCCCAAGCATGGTGGCCAGCGGCGCGATTTCGGTCTGGCCGTACAGGTTCCAGAACTGCACATTGGCCAAGCGCCGGCTCAATTCGCGCAGCACTTCCACCGGCATGATCGACGCGCCGTAGTAGCCCTTGCGCAGCGCGCTCAAATCGGTTTGATCGAACAACGGCGAACGCAGCAGCGCGATCCACACCGTGGGCGGCGCGAAGAACGAGGTGATGCGCTTGGCCTGCAACAGCGGCAGCAAATTCTCTGGCGTGGGCAGCGCGGTGATGTGGCTGGTGGCGCCGCAATACAGCGCCGGGCCCAGGAACACATCGAGCTGCGCGCAGTGGTACAGCGGCAGCGCATGCAGCATCACATCACTTTGTGCAATGCTGGCATCAACCAGGCAACTCACGTACTGCCAGGCAATGGCGTCGTGCGTGAGCATGGCGCCCTTGGGCAGGCTTTCGGTGCCGCTGGTGTAGACGATTTGCGCCAGGTCGCCGGCGGCCAGATCCACTTCGGGCGGCGCGGCGGTACACGCCGCCAGCTCATCGAATGTGACCATGCCTGGCACGGGCAATGACGCCGCTTCGCTGGGCAGCCAGATGAATTCGCGTACCGCCGTGCCTTGCGCCGCCGCGCGTGCCAGCTCGGCCAGGCCGCTGTCGGTGGCCAGCAGTTGCGCACCCGAATGGCCCAGGATGAAGCGCGCTTCATCGGGCTTCAACATGAAGTTGATGGGCACCAGCACCGCACCCAGGCGCGCCAGTGCGAAACGCAGCGCCGCGAAGGCGTGCGAGTTGCGCGCCAGCACCGCCACGCGGTCGCCCTTGGCCACGCCGCGTTGCGCCAGGCCGGCGGCCACACGGCTGCACAAGGCATCGAATTCTGCGTAGGTGTGGTGGTGGGCGCCGCAGCTCACCGCCAGCTTGCCCGGCGTGCGGCAGGCGCTGCGGTGCAGCAGGTCGGCCAGCGTCTGGCGGTGGGTGATGGGGGTTGGCGTGCTCATTTCAGTTGTCCTGTTCAGCAGAATGTTTCGTCATGCAAGGCGCGCCGGCGCCAGCGCAGCCGGCACCACGCCCTGTTCGTGCAACAGATCGGGCAGCGGTGTGCCACGCAACAGGCTATCAGCCAGCAGCGCCGCACCGGCCGCACTTTGAATGCCATAGCCGCCCTGCCCGACGAGCCAGAACAGGCCCGGCACCTGCACATCATGGCCAACAACCAGCTCACCATCGGGCGCAAAGCTGCGCAGCCCGGCCCAGGTGCGCGTGGGGCGGCGAATGGCGAGCGTGGTCATGGCCTCGATGCGGGCAATGCCGGTGGCGATGTCGATCTCTTCGGGTTGCACGTCGTGCGCGGGCACGTCGTCGGCGTTAGCGGGCGAGCCCAGCAATTGGCCGGCGTCGGGCTTGAAGTACCAACTGTCGTCGATGGCGCAAACGGTGGGCCAATGGCGGGTGTCCGCTGTATCGGGCGGTTTGAAGCAAAACGCGCTGCGCCGCCGCGGCTGCACGCCCAGCGGCTTGGCGCCCATGATCGCCGCCACGGCATCGGCCCAAGCGCCGGCCGCATTCACCACCTGTCTGGCGCGCAAGGCCTGGCCGTTGGCGAAGCGCAATTCCCACACGCCACCCACCTGTTGCGCCGCCACCAGCTCGTGTGAAGTGAGCAGCGTGCCACCCTGGCGCTTGAAGCCGCGCAGGTAACCGCTGTGCAGGGCGTGCACGTCGATGTCCATGGCATCAGCCTCATACAGAGCACCGGCGATCTGCTCAGGCCGCAGGCAGGGCGCGCGCAACAGCGCCTGCTCGTGCGACAAGCGCTCGAGCCTGGTGCCCGTGGCCAACATCTCAGCCTGAAGGCGCGCCAGCTCATCAAGCTGCCCCGGCGCGGCCACATAGAGCACTCCGCGCGGCGCGAGGACGGGTGTGGGCGTGAACCCCGCTGGTGGCGCTTCATAAAAATGGCGGCTGGCGCGCGTCAAGGCCCGCACCATGGGCGGGCCGTAGCTTGCCATGAACATCGCCGCCGAGCGCCCGGTGCTGTGGTAGCCGGGCTGTTCTTCGCGCTCGATGAGCACCACGCGCGCATGTTCAGCCAGCCGCCAGGCGAGCGAGGCGCCGGCAATGCCGGCACCGATGAGGGCGATGTCAAAGCTTTGCATGGGGCTGCATCATGACAGCGGCGGCCGGCGCGCTTTCGCTTTCGTGAACCTGGCGACATTCGCGCTCAGTACCTGGGCGCTGAAGTCCAACAGGCGCGAGCAAGATGATCCCAAGGCCGCGGAATTGCAGGAATGGCTGAACCTTGTTTCAGTCAACCACAACATCTTGCCCATGGCTGCGGCCGCCTCTTGCGCCTGGGCCAGGCTGATGCCACCGTCGCTCTGACCCGCGCTGCGCGGCAGGCCGGTTACCAGCCGGCAGCGGCCTGATGCCTGATTTCTTGCCCAACTTTTGAGCCAATTGAACTTCTCAAAACTTTCAACTTAACGCTGCATCCTATGTGCAGACTCATCGAATTTAATATTCTCAATAATCGCCTCATAATGAGCTGTGCGCCCACGCAATCAAACCTCCCGTGACCAGCTTGCCGTCGTACTGGCCCGCCGCGCCGCGACCCGCGCTTCCGAACTGGCCACACAGCTTGGCGTGAGCGTGCCAACGCTGCACCGCATGCTGCAAGAGCAGGGCAACACGATCATTGCCACGGGCCAGGCCCGCCGCACCCGGTATGCGCTGCGCCGGCCGCTGCGCGGCAGCTTGAGCGAGCTGCCGCTGTATGCCGTGAGCGACGCCGGCCGCGCCGGCCTGGTGGCGCAACTCGCTTTGACCCACCCACAAGGTTCTTGCATGAGCCTGGCAGGCACCGGCTGGCCCGTGCCCGAAGATTCGCGCGACGGCTGGTGGGGCGGCCTGCCCTACCCGTTGTTCGACATGCGCCCGCAGGGCTACCTGGGCCGGCAACTGGCACGGGCCGAGCATCGTGCCTTGGGCGTGTCGGCCAACCCGGATGAATGGAGTGATGACGATGTAGCCCATGTGCTCAGCCGCATCGGCCATGATGTGAGCGGCAACCTGATCCTGGGCAACGCAGCCTTTGAGCGCTGGCAAGCCTGCAAGCTCGCGCCGCCGCAGCCCATCAAGCCGCGTGCCATCGGCCGTGCCTACGCGCGGCTGGCCGAGCAGGCCGTGGCGGCGGGCGTGCCAGGTTCCAGCACCGCGGGAGAGTTCCCCAAGTTCCCGGCGCTGCGCGAGCTGGCCGGCAGCGCGACGCCGCACGTGCTGGTGAAGTTCTCGGGCGCCGACGGCTCACCCGCCGTGCAGCGCTGGGCCGACCTGCTGGTGTGCGAACACTTGGCACTGGAATACGCCGCCACCTTGCCACAAGTGGCCAGCGCACGCAGCCGCGTGTTAACGCAAGGCGGCCGCACGTTCCTGGAAGTGGAGCGCTTCGACCGCCACGGCCCGTTCGGCCGCAGCCCGCTCAGCAGCCTGGGAACGCTTGACGCGGCGCTGCTGGGCAGCGGCACGGCCGACTGGACGCGCCTGGCCGCGCGCTTGCACGCCGCGGGCTGGCTCGGTGCCGACGACGTGGCGCGCATCAACCACCTTTGGTGGTTCGGCCGGCTCATTGCCAACAGCGACATGCATACGGGCAACCTCAGTTTCAGGCCTCAAGGTGATGCGGCGAGCGGCATGGCAGCCGGCTTGACCGGTGGGCTGAGCCTGGCACCGGTCTATGACATGCTGCCCATGCTTTATGCGCCGTTGCCGGGCGGCGAAGTGCCGGCAACCGTGTTTGAGCCCCCGCTGCCGTTGCCGCAGCAACGCACCACGTGGCTGGCGGCGTGTGGTGTAGCGGTTGAGTTTTGGCGCAGGGCGGCTGGCGATGGGCGAGTGAGTGAGCCGTTGCGGAAATTGTGTCAGCGCAATGTGCGGGCTCTTGAACAGTCAGCCGACCACGTATGACGGCATGAGGATGCAGCGGCCCTGGCCATGTGGCCTTGGGATTCGCGCGTTTTGGTAACGCCGGCACTTCGCTGACGCCGCCGCCTTCTTTCTTTTGGGCAGCCTCGCAATGGTGGTCGGCCGGGATCTTGCCTCTTTGCAGGTCCAACGCGGGCCCAACCCCAAGCCCGACAGGCTCCTAGCAAGATCGGCCCGCTGGCCATTGTTAGGGTGAGGTTGAAGGCTTGCAGCCCAAAACAAAGTCGTCTGCGGTGCGATGTGTGCAACCCGCGGCCAGGCACTGATCAAAACTAAACTCAGCCGAATGCCCCGCCAAATTGACGACGCCTCTGCCACGCAAGCTGCCACGGCCTGGGCCACCTTGCGCCACCGCGCCCGCCGCCTGCCCCCCGCCACCCAAGGCATGCTGCTCGTGGCCGCGTCAGGCATGATTTTTTGCGTACTCAACGCGCTGATGCGCCTGCTGGCGCAAGACATGCCGCCCATGCAAAGCCAGTTCCTGCGCTACGCCCTGGGCCTGGTGGTGTTAGCGCCGTGGCTGTGGCGCGATGGGCTGGCGGCGTACAAGCCGCAATCGGTGCGCGGGCAGTTCGCGCGCGGCGCCTTTCATTCCGCGGGCCTGGCGCTGTGGTTCATCGCCCTGCCGCGCATTCCGCTGGCCGACATGACGGCCATTGGCTTCACCACCCCGATCTTTGTGATGATCGGCGCCTACCTCTTTCTGGGCGAGGTGATGCGCTGGGAGCGTTGGCTGGCTGCGGCCGTGGGCATGGCGGGTGTGTTGATCGTCGTGGGGCCGCAGCTTTCAGGCAGCGGCGGTGTGGATCATCTGATCATGCTGGCTTCAGCGCCCATGTTCGCGGCCTCGTTCCTGATCACCAAGGCGCTCACGCGCCATGAACGTGCCGGCGTGATCTTGATGTGGCAGGCCATCACCGTGAGCCTGATCAGCCTGCCGCTGGCGCTGTGGGCCTGGCAATGGCCCAACACCTGGCAATGGCTGGGCTTCTTGCTGTGCGGCGTGCTGGGCAGCGCCGGCCACTATGCGCTGACCAAGGCCTTCAGCCTGGCCGACATCTCGGCCACGCAAAGCCTGAAGTTCCTTGACCTGGTGTGGTCAGCGCTGATGGGCTGGCTGATCTTTGCCGATGTGCCCACCGGCAGCACGCTCATCGGCGGCGCCGTGATCTGCACCGCGACGATCTGGATCGCCGGGCGCGAATCGCGGCGCGTGAATTGAAACGTTAACCCACCACCACTTCGCTGATCTGGATTTGCGGCTGCAAGTCGGTGTAGTTGGGAATGTCGCCCATGATCTCGGCCGCATGCGGGCCGAAGCCGGTTTGAAAGTCTTCCACCGTGTTGCAGTAGACGTGGCACATGCCCACGTAAAGCGCCGGCGCACCGGGCGCGCCGCCGGCCAGGCCTTTGTCGATGGTGTAGCGCACGCACTTGTCGCCCATGCGCGCCTTGAGCAAGGGCATGTGCTTGTCGCGGTAGTAGGCGTGGTCGAAACGCGCGCCGGGGGTATTGGGGTACATCACGCTGACTTTGATCATGGTGTTGCTCTGGGCTGGTTAAGGATCATGCAGCTTACTGTGCACTCATCCCTTCGCCCATGCGGATTGCCCCACCCGGCGCCCAGGCCGGGTTGAAACTCACCGCGCCAGGCAGCAGCAACACCACGGTCGAGCCCAACAGAAAGCGGCCCATTTCGGCACCGCGTTCCAGCCGCACCTGGCCGCTCGCATAGGCCCATTCGCGCAACTGCCCTGGCCGGGCTAAGTTCACCACACCGTGCCACACCGTGGCCATGCTGCCCACGATGGTGGCGCCCACCAGCACCAGCACGAAGGGGCCGTGTTCGCCCTCGAACACGCACACCACGCGCTCATTGCGCGCGAACAGCCCCGGCACGCCGCGCGCGGTGGTGGGGTTCACGGAGAACAAGTCACCGGGCACGTGGATCATGCGCTGCAGCTCAGCCGCGCAAGGGATGTGGATGCGGTGGTAGTCGCGCGGGCTCAGGTACAGCGTGGCGAAACTGCCGTCGCTGTATCGGGCTGCCAGTTCGGCGCTGCCGCCCACCAGCGCGGTGGCGCTGTAGGTATGGCCCTTGGCCTGGAAGATCTGGCCGGCCTTGATGCGGCCGAATTGGCTGATGGCGCCGTCTACCGGGCACAGCCAGGTCGCACTCGCCAGCGGCCGGGCATCAGGCTTCAATGCGCGAGTGAAAAAGTCATTGAACGTGTTGTAGGCCGTGATGTCGCTTTGCGCAGCCTCGGCCATGTTCACGCCATAGCGCGCCACGAAGCGGCGGATGATGCCGGTGGTGATGTCGCCGCCGCGGAACCCCGCCACCACCCCGGCGAAGCGCGTTAGCGCCTGCTTGGGCAGCAGGTATTGCGACAGTACGGCAAGTTGTTCGTCAGAAAACATCACAGTCATCCTTGGTGCCAAGCGCCACGCACGCAGCAGGTGATCTGGACGGCCAAGCGAACACCGCGGAGCCGGCTATGCCGGTCCGCTGGTGTTGCCCCCTTGAGGGGGCGCGCGAAGCGCGTAGGGGGTGGTTCAATTTACGCTTCGTTGTTCAAGCGCAGACCAGGGATCGGCCAGTTATCAATGGCGATCAACTTTCCCGTGGCCGACAGCGTGACGTATAGCGTGCGCAAATCGGGCCCGCCGAAGCACAGGTTGGTGACCATCTTGTCGGGCAACGGCACATGCTGGATGCGCTGGCCGTCGGGCGCCACCACGGTGATGCCGCCATGGATGAGCGTGGCCACGTAGCAGTTGCCGGCGGCGTCCAGGGCCATTGAATCAAAGCGCTGAAACTGCCCGCCGGGCGAGGCGCACAGCAGCCGAGCGCCATTGGGTGACGGCCAAGGTTCGAGCGCCAGCTCACCTGGAGCGTTAACCGTGTACGCCCACAGGCGCGCGCCGGCGGTTTCAGCGTAGTACAGCGTGCCGCCATCGGGCGCCAGGGCCACGCCGTTGGGCGTGAGCGCCGGGCCGGCCACGCGCCGGGCGGTGCCGGCGGTCACGTCGGCATAGAACACGCCGCCCAGGTCCATGTCATGGCGGCGGGTCTTGCCCAGGTCGGTGAAGTACAGGCCGTCCACCGCGTCGAACACCAGGTCGTTCGGGCCGCGCAGCGCCAAGCCGGCCACGGCGTCGAGCACGCGCTCGCACTTGCCCGTGCTCAGGTTCACCCGTTCGATGCGCCCGCCGCTGTAGTCAGCCGCCTGCCCCACGGGCGTGAGGCTGCCGTCGTGCTGGTGGTGCCAATCAAAGCCGCCGTTGTTGCACACGTACACCGCACCGTCGGGCCCGATGGCCGCGCCGTTGGGGCCGCCGCCGAGCTGGGCCACGACGTCAATGCGCCCATCGGGTAGCACGCGGCTGAGCGTGCCGCGCGCAATTTCCACCACCAGCACCGAGCCATCGGCCAGCGCCACCGGGCCCTCGGGGAACTGCAAGCCCGAGGCGATTTCACGGAACTTCACTTGCGGTTTCATACGATCTTGCTTTCCTTGCCGGCCCAATACTCGTCGCGCAACAAGCGCTTGTAGAGCTTGCCGGTGGGGTGGCGCGGCAGCTCGGCACGAAAGTCGATGCTGCGCGGGCACTTGATGGGCGAGAGCTGGGTGCGGCAAAAGGCGATCAGCTCGGCTTCCAGTTGCGGCCCGGCCTGCGCCATGCTGCGCGGCTGCACCACGGCCTTGACCTCTTCACCAAACTCGTCGTTCGGCACGCCGAACACCGCCACGTCGATCACCAACGGGTGCGTGACCAGCAGGTTCTCGGCTTCTTGCGGGTAGATGTTGACGCCGCCCGAAATGATCATGTGGGCCAGGCGGTCGGTGAGGTAGAGGTAGCCGTCGGCGTCAAGCCGGCCGATGTCGCCCAGCGTCGTCCAGCCTTGCGCATTGCGCGCGCCAGCCGTCTTACCTGGATCGTTATGGTAGGCATAGGGCTTGCCGTCAGAAAAGTAGACGACGCCGGTTTCGCCCACGGGCAACTCAACGCCCAGTTCATTGCAGATGCGCGCCCGGCCGACCACGCTCTTGCCCACCGTGCCCTTGTGCGCCAGCCACTGTTCGCTGTTGCACAGCGTCATGCCCATGCCTTCGGTGCCGGCGTAGTACTCCCAGATCTTCGGCCCCCACCAGCGGATGATGTCTTCCTTCACCGGCACCGGGCAGGGTGCGGCGGCATGGATCACGCAGCGCAGGCTGCTCACGTCTGCCGCGGCGCGGGTGGCGGCATCGAGCTTCAAGGCGCGCACGAACATGGTGGGCACCACTTGCGTATGGGTGATGCGCTGTTCGCCGATCAATTGCAGGAAGCGCGCGGCGTCGAAGTGTTCCATCACCACCACCGTGCCGCCCACGGCCAGCACGCGCATGCAAAAGCGCAGCGGCGCGGCGTGGTAGAGCGGGCCGGGCGAGAGGTACACCGTGTCGGGCCCCATGCCGAACACGCCGGCGCAAATTTTCGCCAGGCTGCCCACGTAGGCGATGTCGTCAGATTCGGCGGCGACCATCACGCCCTTGGGCTGGCCGGTGGTGCCCGACGAATACAACATGTCGCCACCTGCCGTTTCATCGGCAATCGGCGTTTCGAGTTCAAGCGCCATGGCGGGCACCAGCTCGACGTGGCCTGGCGCACTGGCATCGAGCATGAAGCGATGCAAGACATTCGGTGTCTGGCTTGACAGTTCGTTAGCCACGCCAGCCATCGCACGCGAGGCAATGAACAGCTTAGCGCCGCAGTCGTTCACGATGTAGGCGGCCTCGCCCACCGTGAGCCGGCTGCTCATGGCGGTGAAGATCAGGCCACTGCGCTGCGCCGCCCAGCAGATTTCAAAGTAGCGCGGGTGGTTCTCCAACAGCAGCGCCACATGGTCACCGGCCTTCAGGCCCAAACGGCGGAACAAATGCGCGAGCTGGTTGGAGCGCGCTTCAAGCTGCGCATAGCTGACATCCAGGCCGCTTTCGGCCATGCGCCAGGCCACCTTGCTGGGCGTTTGGCTGGCGATGTTCTTTGGGTGCATCGGTTTTCCTGTTCAATGTGCCGTTAACAAACTTCAGTGAACGCGCTCCACCGCATGGCCGCGCTGGTGGATGGCGCGAACGATCTCATCGACATGCTCGTTGCCGCGGGTGCGCACCACCACATCAATCTGCACATGCTCCACTGACAGGGTGGTGAACGCGCGCTGGTGTTGCACTTCGTCGATGTTGGCACCCAGCTCGCCCAGCAGCAGCGCCACCTCGGCCAGCGCGCCGGGAACGTCGCGGACCACCACGCGCAACCGCGCCAGGCGGCCCGAGCGCACCATGCCGCGTTCGATGATCTCGGCCAGCACCAGCGGCTCGATGTTGCCGCCTGACAGCACCAGACCCACCTGCCGCCCGGCAAAGCGTTCGCGGTGGCGCAGCAGCGCGGCCAGGCCCACGGCGCCCGCGCCTTCGACCACGGTTTTTTCAATTTCGAGCAGCAGCACGATGGCCTGTTCGATCTCGTCTTCGTTCACCAGCACGATGTCCTCGAACATCGCTTGCATCAATTCCAATGCGGCCACGCCAGGGGTTTTGACGGCAATGCCGTCAGCCACCGTGGCTTGTCCTATGGGCTTGGCGGTTTGGCCTGGCGCGTGGCGCGCGTTCCAGGCCGCAGCAAAGCGTTCGGATTGCACGCCGAAGATTTGCATGCCGGGTTTGAGCGCGCGCGCCGCCACCGCCATACCAGCAGCCAAGCCGCCGCCACCCACGGGCAGCACGAGGGTGTCGAGCTGCGGCGCCTGCGCCAGCATCTCCAGGGCGATGGTGCCCTGGCCGGCCATCACGGCGTCGTCGTCGAACGGGTGGATCAAGGTCAGCCCACGCTCTTGCGCCATGGCCACGCCCAGCGCACGGGCGTCATCGAAGGTATCGCCCTGCAACACCACCGCGGCGCCAAAGCGGCGCGTGTTGGCCACCTTCACATCGGGCGCGTAGCGCGGCATCACGATGGTGGCAGGCAAGCCCATGCGCTGGGCGTGAAACGCCACGGCCTGGGCGTGGTTGCCGGCTGAAACGGCCAGCACACCGCGCTCGCGCTCTTGCGCGCTGAGCTGGGCCATGCGGTTGAGCGCGCCGCGCTCCTTGAACGCCGCCGTGAATTGCAGGTTCTCGAACTTGAGGAAGACCTCGCACCCTGCCAGGCCCGAAAGCGTGCGCGAATGCAGGCAAGGCGTTTGCACCACCTGGCCGTGCAAACGCTGCGCGGCGGCCTGAATGTCTTGCAAGGTGATCATGGTGGGCCGATTCTGCTGCGCCGCACCGTGCGGGCGCCGCGTGCCCCGGGAAATCACCCATGCCAGGCCGCCGGGCCGGGGCGTTGATCTGGTGCATGCTCCAACGTCACGCGCCGCGCCTTCACATCACGCTCCCACGCCAATCTTCTGCGTCGCGCACCCGCACTGACCACGCACTGACCACGCACTGCCCACGCACTGACCACGAACTGCCTATTTACCCTGAAGGATCGCACCATGCACCGCCACTCCACCCTCCGCCGCGCCTTGCTCGCCGCCGCCTTGGCCGCCGCGGGCCTGACCAGCCTGCCCACGGCCGCGCAGAACAGCGTGCTGCGCATCGTGCCGCACAGCAACCTGGCCATCCTCGACCCTGTGTGGACCACCGCCTATATGAGCCGCAACCACGGCTACATGATTTACGACACCCTGTTCGGCACCGACGAGAACGCCAAGATCAAGCCGCAGATGGTGGAAAGCTGGACCGAAAGCGCCGACCACCGGCTGTGGACGTTCAAGCTGCGCAAGGGCCTGGAGTTTCACGACGGCAAACCGGTGACCAGCGAAGACGTGGTGGCCTCGCTCGCCCGCTGGGGCAAGCGCGACGCCATGGGCTCGGCCCTGTTTCAGTTCGTGCAGCGCATGGACACGCCCACGCCGGACACCTTCCGCATCTTCCTGGGCGAAGCCTGCGGTTTCGTGCTCGAAGCGCTGGGCAAGCCGAGCAGCAACGTGCCCTTCATCATGCCCAAGCGCATGGCCGACACCGATGCCTTCAAGCAAATTGAAGAGCACATCGGCTCGGGCCCTTATGTCTTCAAGCGCGATGAATTCAAGCCCGGCGACAAGGCCGTCTACACCAAGTTCGCCAAGTACGTGCCGCGCAGCGAGCCGCCTTCGGGCACCACCGGCGGCAAGCATGTCTACGTTGATCGCGTGGAATGGAACCTGGCCTTGCGCGATGCGCAGGCGCAAGTGAACGCGCTGCAAAAGGGCGAGGTCGACATCATCGAAGCGCTGGGTTTCGACCACTTCGAAACCGTGAAGGCCGATACCTCGCTGCAACTGCCCGTGTATGCCAACAAGGGCTTGCAGTACATGGCGCGCTTCAACCACCTGCACAAGCCATTTGACAACGTCAAGGTGCGCCAGGCCGCGCTGGCCGCGTTCAGCCAGGAGCCGTTCCTGCGCGCGCAGGTGGGCGTCAAGGAACTGTACAAACCGTGCGCCAGCATGTTCGTTTGCGGCACGCCGTTCGGCAGCGTGGCGGGCAGCGATGTGCAAGCCAAGAGCAACATGAAGAAGGCGCAAGACTTGCTCAAGGCATCGGGCTACGACGGCACGCCCATCGTCATCATGAAACCCACCGATCTGGCCAGCATCCAGAAGCTGCCCGATGTGGCCGCACAGTTGCTGCGCCAGGCCGGCTTCAAGGTCGACTTGCAGGCCATGGATTGGCAGACGTTGGTGGGCCGGCGCGCCAAGAAAGACGCGCCAGACAAGGGCGGCTGGCACATGTTCCTGACGGCCTGGCAGGCGTTTGACGTGTGGAACCCGATCAGCAACCCGGCCATCGACACGCGCGGCGAAAAGAGCACCTGGTTTGGCTGGGCCACGGACGAGAAGTTGGTGACACTGCGCAACGAGTTCATGCGCGCCACCGATGAGCCCACCAAGAAGAAACTGGCCGACGCCATCCACGCCCGCGCCTTTGAAGTGGCCACGCATGCGCCGCTGGGCGAATACTCCCAGCCCATGGCGGCGCGCAAAGGCGTGAGTGGCTTCTTCGTCACCAACGGCAACATGTACTGGAACCTGAAGAAGCAATAGGCGCCGGTCACGCAGGCCAGACCAGCCCATGCTCGCCTTCGTCCTGCGCCGGCTGGCCGCCACGCTGCCGGTGCTGCTGATCGTCTCGGTGCTCGTCTTCCTGATGCTGCGCCTGACGCCCGGCGACCCGGCCGCGGTGATGGCCGGTGACGCCGCGAGCACCGACCAGATCGCGCAGATTCGCACCGGCCTGGGGCTGGATCGGTCCATCCCCGAGCAATACGTGATTTGGTTTGGCAAGGTGCTGCAAGGCGATCTGGGCGAGTCGTTCTACTACAAGACCCAGGTCACCACGCTGATCGGCCAGCGCGTGGAGGCCACCGTCTCGCTGGCTGCGCTCACCATCACCCTGGCTGTGCTGGTGGCGGTGCCGTTGGGCGTGCTGGCGGCTTGGCGCTTCGGCGGCTGGCTCGACCGCGGCTTGATGGCGTTTTCGGTGCTCGGGTTTTCGGTGCCGGTGTTCGTGCTGGCTTATGCGCTGATCTGGCTGGTGTCGCTCAAACTGGGCTGGTTTCCGGTGCAGGGCTACAAGCCCCTGGCCGGCGGCGTGGGGCCCTGGCTGTACCACCTCACGCTGCCGGCGATCACGCTCTCAGTCATCTACATCGCGCTGATTGCCCGTGTCACACGCGCCTCGGTGTTGGAAACGCTGGGTGAAGACTACATCCGCACCGCGCGCGCCAAGGGCCTGCCCGAAAGCCTGGTGCTCAAGCGCCATGCACTGGCCAATGCGGCGGTGCCCATCATCACCGTCATCGGCATCGGCATTGCCTTGTTGATTGGCGGCGTGGTGGTCACCGAATCGGTCTATGCCATTCCTGGGCTGGGCCGGCTGACGGTGGACGCCGTGCTGGCGCGCGACTTTCCCACCATCCAGGGCGTGATCCTGTTGTTCAGTTTCGTCTACGTGATGATCAACCTGGTCATCGACTTGAGCTACGTGTTCTTCGACCCGCGCATCCGGTATTGAGATTCGCCACTGAGCATGGTCGAACCTGCCGCCTCATTTGAATCGTTATCGGTTGAAGCCGCCACCGTGCGCAGCCAACCCAGCGCCTGGGCGCGGGCGCGGCGCAACTGGTCGGTGCGGCTGGGCGGCGTTGTGTTGGCGCTGCTGGTGCTGATAGCGCTGGCCGCCCCCTGGCTGGGCACGGTGGATCCATCGCTGTTCGACCCCGCCAGCCGCGACCTGCTGCCCGGCAAGGCCGGCGAGATCACCACGCTGGAAGGCGAAACGCTGAAACACCAGTTCCTGATGGGCTCGGACAGCTTCGGCCGCGACATCTACAGCCGCGTGATCTACGGCACCCGCGTCTCGCTCATCGTCGGCCTGTTCACGGCCCTGGTGGCCATGGCTTTCGGCATTGCCCTGGGCCTGTTTGCCGGCTTCATCCGCTGGCTCGATGGCCCGTTGATGCGGGTGATGGATGGCGTGATGGCCATTCCCGCCATCCTGATCGCCATTGCCCTGGTGGCGATGTGGAAGGGCAGCCTGCTCACCGTGGTGGTGGCCATTGCGATACCCGAGATACCGCGCGTGACCAGGCTGGTGCGCTCGCTGGTGCTGTCGATCCGCGAAGAGCCGTATGTCGAGGCGGCCATCGCCATGGGCACGCCCACGCTGGCCATCATGTGGCGCCACATCCTGCCCAACTGCGTGGCCCCGCTGGTGGTGCAAGGCACCTTCATCTGCGCCTCGGGCATCTTGGTCGAGGCGATCCTGTCGTTCCTCGGCGTGGGCCTGCCGCCCGACATTCCCACCTGGGGCAACGTGATGGCCGAAGGGCGTGGTCAGTTCAACGAATACCCGCACAACATCTTTTTTCCAGGCATCTTCCTGGCGCTCACCGTGCTGGCGGTGAACATACTGGGTGATGGCTTGCGTGATAC
>JAYUQE010000030.1:0-5877 GCA_043756905.1 Burkholderiales bacterium
CAAGGTGCGGCCGCGCATGCGCGAGTCAACGGCGACAGCATCGTCAAGTTCCTCTTCACCTCGGGCTCGACCAAGTTGCCCAAGGGCGTGATCAGCACCAACCGCATGTTGAGTGCGAACCTGCAAATGATCTGCCAGAGCAGCGTCTTCCTCACCGAGGCACCCCCCGTGCTGGTCGATTGGCTGCCCTGGAACCACACCTTCGGCGGCAGCCACAACGTGGGCATCGCCCTGGCCACGGGCGGCACGCTGGCCATCGACGACGGCAAGCCCACGCCCGCGGGCATGGTGGAAACGCTGCGCAACCTGCGTGAAGTGCCCAGCACGGTGCACTACAACGTGCCCAAGGGCTTTGAAGAAATCGCCCTGGCGATGGACCATGACGAACAGTTACGTCAAACGTTTTTCAAGGATCTGAAGGCCATGTTCTTCGCCGGCGCCGGCCTGAGCCAGGCGGTGTGGAACCATTTGGACAAACACGCCGTGGCCACCCTGGGCCGGCGCGTGCGCATGATCACCGGCCTGGGCATGACCGAGACCTCGCCCACCTGCACCAACGCCTTGCACGACACGGTGGGCGCCGGCCACATCGGTTTGCCCAACCCTGGCTGTGAAGTGAAGCTGGTGCCCTTGGCCGGCAAGCTGGAGATTCGCTTTCGCGGCCCGCACGTGATGCCCGGCTACTGGCGCGAGCCCGAACTCAGCGCCGAAGCCTTCGACGCAGAAGGTTTCTATTGCACGGGTGACGCCGCCAAGCTGGTGGACGACAACGACCTGAGCCAGGGCCTGCTGTTCGACGGCCGCATCGCCGAAGACTTCAAGCTTTCCAGCGGCACGTTTGTGAGCGTGGGCCCGCTGCGCGGCAAGGTCATCGCCGCCGGCGCGCCGTATGTGCAAGACGTGGTGGTGACCGGCATCGACCGCAGTGAGATCGGCCTGCTCATCTTCCCGCGCCTGGACACTTGCCGCACGCTGGCCGCAGTTAACCCCGATGCCGGCCTGGCCGAGGTGCTGCACAGCGCGCCGGTGCGCGGCTCCTTTCAAACGTTGGCCAACACCTTGTGGCAAGGCGGCACGGGCAGCGCCAACCGGCCGGCGCGCCTGCATGTGCTGGTGGAGCCACCGTCGATCGACAAGGGCGAGGTCACCGACAAGGGCTCGATCAACCAGCGCGCCGTGCTCACCGCGCGGGCCGACTTGGTCGACGCCCTTTACGAGGGCGGCGCCGCCGACCCCTATCTCATCGTGCCCGACAAAGCCTGACACACCATGGCCAAGACCCACATCTTCCCGGTCACCATCGCCTTCGGCGATTGCGACCCCGCCGGCATCGTTTTTTATCCCAACTTCCAGCGCTGGATGGACACCTCTTCGCTGGCCTTCTTCATGGCCTGCGGCGTGCCGCCGTGGCGCGAGCTGGTGAAAACACGCGGCATTGTCGGCACGCCACTGCTGGAGATTCACACCAAGTTCCTCAGGCCCGCCACCTATGGCGAGCAGATTGAAGTTCACACCAGCGTGGCCGAATGGCGCGCCAAGGTGTTCATCCACCATCACCAGGTGCGCCGCGGTGCCGATGTGCTGTGCGAAGGCAGTGAGACGCGCGCCTTCGTCGTGCGCGACGCCGCCAACCCAGACCGGCTGCGCGCCATTGCCATTCCTGATGACATCAAGGCGCTGTGTGCCTGATTCCATTACTAACCATTGACCCGACTGGAGACCGCCATGAAACTGACCCTCAAACTCATCGCCGCTGCTGCCGCTGCCGTGCTGGCCGCTGCGCCGGCCCTGGCCGACGTGAACATCGGCATCAGCCTGGCCCTCACCGGCCCCGGCTCGGGCCTGGGCATTCCGATGCAGAACTACTTCAAGCTGTTTCCGCAGACGATTGCCGGCGAGAAGATCAACCTCATCATCCTTGACGACGCCACCGACCCCGGCAAGGGCGTGAGCAATGCGCGCCGCTTCGTCACCGAAGACAAGGTCGACATGGTGATCGGCTCGTGCATCACCGCCACCGCCGCAGCCATGGCGCCGGTGCTGTTTGAGGCCAAGACGCTGCAACTTTCAGCCGCGCCGGTGGGCGTGCCGCCCGGGCAGGACGCCTGGATGTTCCGCCTGCCGCAGGGCTTTGGCGTGATGGCGCACCCGATCATCGAGCACATGAAGAAGTCGGGCGTCAAGACCGTGGGCTTCCTGGGCTACACCGACGCTTATGGCGAGCTGTGGCTGAAGGAGATCACGGCGCAAGCCGAGAAAGCCGGCATCAAGGTGGTGGCCGCGGAGCGCTTTGCCCGCACCGACACCAGCGTCACGCCGCAGGCCTTGAAGCTGGTGTCGGCCAACCCCGACGCGATGCTGGTGGTGGCCTCGGGTTCGGGCGCGGCCATGCCGCACAAGGGTTTGATCGAGCGCGGCTACAAGGGCAAGATCTACCAGACCCATGCCGCGGCCACGCCCGACCTGGTGCGCATTGGCGGCAAGGATGTCGATGGCTCGTACGTCGTCTCCGGCCCGGCCGTGATCGCCGAACAGTTGCCCGAAAACCACCCCTCGAAGAAGGCCGCGATCGACTTCGTTTCCAAGTACGAAAAAGCGATGGGGCCGAACACCCGCAACCAGTTCGCCGGCCATGCATATGACGCGCAGATCGTGCTCGAAAAGGTCTTGCCGGTGGCGCTGAAGAAGGCCAAGCCGGGCACCCCGGAATTCCGCGCCGCGCTGCGCGACGCCGTGGAAGGCATGGGCCGCACGGTGTTTTCACACGGCGTGATGAACTGGACCAAGGATGACCATTGGGGCTACACGAACGAGACGGGGGTGCTGCTGAAGGTGGTGGACGGGAAGTTTGTGGTGGAGCATTGATGGCGCTTCATATCCGTCGATAAGTATTGGCAGTGAAGATCGCGTGACGGCCGCGGCGGGCCGAGGGCGTCGGGTGGCCGGCTACGCTCATGCCCGGGGCAGTGCCCCGGGCGTTCGCCAGGCACAAACAGTCCACTGGACTGTTTGTGTCCGGGCTCACTCATCCGTCGTCGGCCTGGCGGCCTCCTCCTCCTTCTTTACTTCGCTAAGCCGGCCACCCAACACCCTCGGCGGGCACCCATGGTGGCGGGGGTAACGTTCGAGAAGAGACACTGCCGAAGGATCAGGACGGTGGGGCGTGCTGCGTAGCGAGGTAAAGGAGGAGCCGCCGGCCGCCGACAGGCGGCCGGCGGCGGGGGACACGAGCGAAGCAGCACGCCCCGCCGGCCTGATCAAGCTCCAATGCAACCGACCTGATCCCGAACGACGTCAACCATCCAAACCAGCCAACGCAAGACAGCTGGCTCAACCGGTCAACAAGCGCCAACCACCCCATGGACCTAACCATCGCCAGCATCCTCGCGCTGGACGGCATCACCAACGGTGCCGTCTATGCGCTGCTTGCATTGGCCACGGTGCTGCTGTTCGCGGTGACGCGGGTGATCTTCATTCCGCAGGGCGAGTTCGTCGCCTTCGGCGCGCTCACGCTGGCCCTGCTGCAAACCGGCAAGGTGCCGGGAACGGTGTGGTTCCTGTTGATCCTGGCCGGTGCCGTGGCAGTAACCGATGTCTTCAACGGCCTGCGCCGCCAGCACGGCGGCGCGCGCATCGCCAAGCAGGTGTTGCGCACCCTGGCCTACCCGGTGGCGGTGTCGCTGCTGGCGATCTGGCTGGTGCCCAAGGGCCTGCCGCTGCTGGCGCAGGCGGCGCTGACGCTGGCGCTGGTCACACCGTTCGGCAGCCTCATCTACCGCATCGCCTACGAATCCTTGGCCGACGCCAGCGTGCTGGTGCTGCTCATCGTCTCGGTGGGCGTGCACTTCGCGCTGGTCGGCCTGGGGCTGTACTTCTTCGGCGCCGAAGGTTTCCGCAACCCCAGCTTCTGGGATGCGCGCTTCACGGCCGGCGCACTCAGCATCACCGGCCAGACGCTGATCATCTTTGCCGTCTCGGGCGCACTCATCGTCATGTTATGGCTGTTCTTTGAGCGCTCATTGCATGGCAAGGCGCTGCGCGCCACGGCCGTGAACCGCCTGGGCGCACGGCTGATGGGCATTTCAAGCACCGGCGCGGGCCGCTTGAGCTTCACCATGGCGGCGTTCATCGGCGCGCTGTCGGGCCTGCTCATCGGGCCCACCACCACGGTGTTCTACGACACCGGGTTCCTCATCGGCCTGAAGGGCTTTGTGGCGGCGGTGTTTGCCGGGCTGTCGAGCTACCCGCTGGCGCTGGTGGGCGCTTTAGGCGTGGGCCTGCTCGAAAGTTTCGGCTCGTTTTGGGCCAGCGCGTTCAAGGAAGTCATCGTCTTCAGCGCCATCTTGCCGGTGTTGCTGTGGCGCTCGTTCCGCGACCCGCATACCGAAGAACATTGAGATGGGCCACCTTCGCCGTTGGGCCTTCCCCGCCTTCGCCGCGTTGATGCTGGCGCTGCCGGCCTTGCCGGTGCCTGACTTCTGGATCACCCAGAGCAACTACATCGGCCTGTACTCCCTGGTCACGCTGGGCCTGGTGCTGCTCACCGGCGTGAGCGGCCTCACCTCCTTCGGCCAGGCCGCGTTCGTGGGCATCGGCGCCTACACGGCGGCCTTCCTGGCCACCAAGGTGGGCCTGTCGCCCTGGCTCACGCTGTTCGTGGGCGTGGCGCTGGCCGTGGCCACGGCGTTGCTGGTGGGCGCCATCACGCTGCGCATGTCGGGCCACTACCTGCCGCTGGCCACCATCGCGTGGGGCCTGGCGCTGAACTACACCATGGCCAACATGGAGTGGCTGGGCAAGTACGACGGGCTGCTGGGCATTCCCTCGCTCACGCTGTTTGGCATTGACTTGGGCACCGGCCGCGGCCTGCACGATTTGATCTGGGCCATCGCCCTGCTGGCCGCGCTGGCCATCACCCACTTGCTCGATTCGCGCCCGGGCCGTGCCATCCGCGCCTTGAAGAACGGCAGCACCATGGCCGAGGGGATGGGCATTTCCACCTTCCGCTACAAGCTCATCGCCTTCGTGCTGGCCGCCGTGCTGGCCGCCATCTCGGGCTGGCTGTTCGCGCACTTCCAGCGCACCGTCAACCCCACGCCGTTCTCCATTGCCAAGGGCATTGAATACCTGTTCATGGCGGTGCTGGGCGGCGTGGGCCATGTCTGGGGGGCGTTCCTGGGTGCGGGCGTGGTGCGGCTGGTGGATGACCAGTTGCAGGTGCTGCTGCCCAAGCTCATCGGCACCAGCGGCAACTTTGAAACCATCGTCTTCGGCATCGTGCTGGTGGTGGTGCTGAAGTACGCGCCCGATGGCTTGTGGACTTTCGTGATCCGCTGGCTGCCCGCGCCGCAGCGCGCGCGCGACTGGGCCGGCGCCAAACCGCTGCCTGCACGCGACAAACCCGGGCGCGGCGAACTGCTGCTCGACGTGGCCGCGGTGCGCAAGGAATTTGGCGGCCTGGTGGCGGTGAACGATGTCAGCTTCCAGGTGCGCGGCGGCGAAATCGTCGGCCTGATCGGCCCCAATGGCGCGGGCAAGTCCACCATTTTCAACCTCATCACCGGCGTGCTCGGCCTCACGCGCGGCACAGTGGCGTTTCGCGGCGCGGCGGTGGCCGGCCTGCCTTCGCGCGAGATTGCGCGGCGCGGCATTTCGCGCACCTTCCAGCATGTGAAGATGACTCCTGAAATGACGGTGCTGGAAAACGTGGCCCTGGGCGGTTACTTGCGCAGCCGCTCGGGCACGCTGCGCGCCATGTTGCGGCTCGACCGCGAGGAAGAACGCAGCCTGTTCGCCGAAGCCGAAAAGCAGCTTGCGCGCATCGGCATGGCCGCGCAGATGAACGAGCTGGCCGGCAACCTGGCACTGGGCCCGCAG
>JAYUQE010000031.1:0-5874 GCA_043756905.1 Burkholderiales bacterium
CCGGCGGCCTGGCGGGGCCTAATTTAAGATAGAAACGAAACCCCACCCAGTCCACTTATCGCCAGCCAGATCGTGTTCGGAGAAGCGGAGCCACCTCTACTGGCCCCAATCGTCGGGCGGATGGCCGCGCTCCAGCATCTTGCGGAACACAAGGTAAGCGTCATCTGCGCTGCGATAGGCGCGCTTGCTGTCCTCGTCGTTCACCCAGGCCAGGACGATCACCCGGCTTTGCGCATGGAAGCGAAAGAACAGCCGGTATTGCTGAAAGAACTTCGCCCGGAACCAGTGCTTGTGGGCCTCGCCCAGGGTGTTGCCCTGGCGGTATTCGGGGCGTGCCGGGTCTTGCGGGATGACATCAAACGCCAGCTGGGTAATGGCCGCCAGCCGCTTGGTGGCGTTTTTCTTCACATGGCCCACGGCGTCCTTCTGCCGCAAGGCCGCGACCTGCGTGGCCAGGGCCTCAAGCTGTGCCAGAAACAGCGGGTGGGCGAACACCGCCCAGCCGTGGGCGACGAACGGCACCGGGCGGCGGCGGGCTGTCATTCATCGTCTGCGGACAACGCCGCGTCGAGGTTCACCTCGGTGCCCGCTGTCAGCGCCTGCAGGCGCTGCACCAGGCCAGCATCCAGCGCCCGCAGCCGCTGTGGATGGCTGGCGATATCTTGGGCAAGAAAACCCAGAAACGCGCCGAGCGCGGGGTCGGTACTTTGCGCGGCTTCAACCCGCGTCAGCACCACTTCGCCGTTGCGGCGAATGGTGTAGTGGATCTTGTCCCGTTTGCCCAGGCGCAGGGCGCGGCGCACGGTTTCTGGCACCGTGGTTTGGTAACGATCCGTCAGGGTGGATTCGATCTCGAAGCGGCTGGGCATGGCGATTAGAGCCTCGCGAAAGACGGGTGGAAGGGTGCCGCACCGTAATGCGATTGAATTGTCTTGTCAATGCAATTGCATTACTTGCTGATGCCTAGCCGCCCGGCCCTTCGGGCGCCGCCACGGCAGCGGGAATAAAGCCTTCGTCCGCCAGCGTCTTCACCACGCCGCGCAACAGCATGTTGTGGCTGAAGCCCAGGGTGTACTGGCGCGCCCCGGGCCGAATGGGTTGCAGCATGCCGCTTTCCAGCAGTTTGCGAACCTGGTAGGTGCGCTGGTTGGCATTCAGCCCCGGCATGGCCGCTTCCAGATCGCCGGTTTTCACCACACCGGCGCGGATGGTTCGCACCAGCACCGCCATTTCCTGCGCGGTGATGAGTTCGCGCTCGCGGGCATGGGCCACGGCGGGCAGCAGCACCTTGTCTTGCAGGTGGGCGTAATCCGCCAGGCGCGTGACCTTCTGCAACTCATCGCGAATGCCGGCCAGCACATACACGCACCAGGCCTCCAGGCCGAGCTCCTGCCCGGCATCGGCCTGGCTCAACAAGGCGTAGTAGCGGTTGCGGTCGGCACAGAACACCGCCGCCGGGTTCAACAGCCGGCCCAAGGCCGTGACTTGAAACCCGTACTTGATGAGCAGTGCATGCGTCAGCAGGCGCACCACGCGGCCATTGCCATTGCGGAAGGGGTGCACCCAGGCAAAGCGGTGGTGGGCCAGCGCCACCTTCATCAGGTCGTACTTGGGGGCGTCGGCCTGGTTGATGAAGGCCACCAGCTCGGCCATGTAGCGCGGTACCTCCAGCGCATCGGGCGGCAGGTGCGGGGCGGCGGCAATCTGCACCGGGCCGCTGCGGTAGCTGCCGGGCGTGCGGTCGCCCTCGCGCTGCAAGCCTTGCACCGTGGTGGCATGCAGGCCGCGCAGCAGGTGTTCGGTCAACGGGGCGCCGGGTTCCACCGCCTCTTCCACCTGGCGCATGGCGGCCTCGATGTTGTCCAGCTCTTGCAGGGTGTCGGAAGGCGAAGCCGAAGGCGCCACCTTGGCCTCAACGTAATCAGCCAGCGTGGTGTGGTTGCCCTCGATGCGCGCCGAGGCCAGGCTTTCCAGCAGATGGAAAACGGTTTTCAGTTGCATGAACACCGGCAGCGGCGTGCTGCCCCGCACCTCCAGCCGGCGCAGGTGTTCCAGATCGGTCAACACATCGAGCAGCGGCGAATCGAAGCGCGGGTTCAGCAGGCGCAGATCGTGGTGCTGGAACGTGGGCATAGGCTGGCCTCATCTGCAAGTGGCCTTCATATTATCTTGAATCGAATTGAAAAAGTCTTTTAACGATAGGTACTTAGACTGAAACGACAAACAACTTAACTTGATTTTTGCCGTACAAAATCTGCAAGCTGGCTGACCCGGGGGCAAGCCCGAGCGCAGTGCCGACAGCGCGTCAGTCGGCCACCACTGCGGGCTCCAGCAGCGGATGCGGCCGGTGAGCAGCACCTGCATCATGGCTTGCTTGAGCTGGCGGGCTTTCTTCAGGCGGGCTTCTAGTGCGGTGAGGTCGGCGTCGATGTCGGTGAGGATTTGGGCGATGGCTTGTTGTTCGGCTGGCTCTTGTGGCACAGAGATGCTGGTTCGCTCAATCAGGCCCGTGTTCAAGTTCATCTGGGAACCCGTTTGTCCATGCTGCCCCCACTCCGGTTCGATTGAAGTCAGCACGTAATGCAGGTACGCCTTGTCGACTCGAAGATCGGCAAACACGACGAAGCCGTCATGAATGCAGGTGTCAAGCTTGGTGATGACGGGCCGGCCAACCGTGGCGCAGATGCTCATGATCAAACTACCCGCAGGTACGAATCGACTGCTTTGAACGCCAGTCGGCGACAAGTATTGCGTTGTCGCTTCGAGAAACATCCCGGATTGCGTAACGTCCGAGATGCGAACCCAGCCAATCGAAGAGGCTGGGTCAAACCAAACGGGGCTATCAATAGGTCGTGGAGAGGCGCCACGTTGAATCCTCGCCAAGCTGCCAAGAGCCTGGGCCTTCCAACTTCCTTTGAACCCCGGCAACCGCCGCTTGCCGGTGAGCAGTTCCTGCATGGCGCCTTGCTTGATCTGGCGCTTCTTGGTCAGCAGTTGCTCCAGCGAATCGATCAGGGCGTCGGTGTCGGTGAGTGCTTGCGCAATGGCCGATTGCTCGGCCTCTGATGCGGGCAATGCAATGGCCAATCCACCAAGGGAGGCTTTGTTGATAGACGCCAGGTTGGTGGTCTGACGCCCGGCAAGCAAGAAATAGCGGCGGGCTTGAGCAGAAGAAGTCCAGGCATTCAGGTAAGCAGGTTCCAGCCCAGGCTTGCACCGAACCACGAAGACGTGGTTTTGGTGGACGCAGGGTTGAATGGTTCCGCCCCACAGCGCACCTCGCCCCAGTTTGTCCAGGTCACCGCCTTCATTCATTAGCACGTCATTGGGCAGGACTGCAAACCGGCCAAGTTCGCTGCGCTCAATCTGGATGGTGCTGACCTCGGCAAGGTCAAGGTACCCGTCTTGGACATTCGCAACGCGCAGGTAAGGCACCTCAATCGGGTCTCTGATCGTGGCGTTTGCGTTCTTCGCAATGCCAGACTGTATGTGGGCGTGCTCAGCAAGCTGACCTACGTACCAGTCCGCAGGCAACGGCCCGATCACCGTGTCTTGCATGGTTGGCAGTAGCAAGTACCGCCCACTCGGCTCCCTCACCTCCATACAAACCCCATGCGCTCCAATTGCCCCGCCACCCGCGCATCCATCGCCTCCACCTGCTGCGCCAGTTGCGGCAGCGTCTGCCCATAGCGCTCGGCCAGCACGCGCACCCTGAAAGTTAGCGCCTGGCTCACCCGGTCCAGCTCACCATGCGCCGCCGCGCTCAAGGCCGCCAGCCATTTGTGGCCCACCACCAGGGCCTGCACCTCGGCCACAGACAGCGTGGCATAACGCGCCAGGGCCTTGGCGTCCAGCTCGGCGTCCAGCGCCTTGAAGCGTTTCTTCAGCGCTGCCGTTTGTTCCGACAACACCAGCCAGCACCGCAGCACCGCCAACTCATCCGCCGCCTCCGCATCCCGCCCAATTTCCTTAATACGCGCCTTCACCTGGGCGTCGTTGATCTTCTCGAAGCCGGCAAACACCGCGTCTTCACCGCTGTGTTCTTCCTCCAACTCGGCCAGGGCGGCATCGCTGCCGTCTAATTCAACCGTTAGCGCGTCCAGCGCCGCCTGCTCGGCCGCAAAGTGCTGCGCCACCAGCAAGGCCTTGGGCACCAGGTCACAGGCCCAACCCTTGTCCACCGTCTTGCCCGGCTTGCCGTCCTTGCCCTTGCGCGTTTCCAGCACGCGGTGGGGCAGGGCCTGCCAGCCGTCTTCGGCAATCAGGTAGGCGTCGTCCTGCATGGTCTGCGCCCAGTAATCCATCAAATGTTGATAGACGGCATAGGGGTCGATCAAGGCCTGGCCGGCGGGCGCGTGCTCGTAGTGGGCCAACAGGCTTTCAGCCAGTTCCTGGATCAAGGCCTTGGGGTGGAAGCCGGGCAGCAAGGCCTTCTTCAAGTGCGCGGCAGTGGGTGTGCGCCAGGCCTCGAAGTGCTGGTTCATGGCCCGGATGAAGGCCTGGAACTGCGGGTGCTGGTGGATGCTGGGCTTGATGTCGGCCGCTGCCACACGCACGTTCAGATAGCCCGCGCGCTGGGGCTCGAACAGCGCGGCTTGCAACTGCGGGCACACCGCCCAATAGGCCTGCAGGGCCTGCACATCGCGTTCAGGTATGCCGCCATTCAAATGGGCGTCGATGTCTTGTTCGTCTTCAGCCGCGCTGCTGTCGATGTAGCGCGGCAGGTTAAGGTTGAAATCGCTTTTCTCAATCTCATCAAACCCCACCATGCGGGCATAGCGCGGGCTGCTGTCATCAAGCCGGGTGAAGGCATCGGTGATGCGGTGGATGTCGCGTTCACGCAGCCGGTTCTTCGGCCCGTCTTTCATGAAGCCTTGGGCGGCGTCGATCATGAAGATGCCGCGCCGTGCCGCCGCATCTTGCTTGTCGATCACCAGGATGCAGGCCGGAATGCCGGTGCCATAAAACAAGTTGGCCGGCAGGCCGATCAAGGCCAGCAGCAGGCCGCGGCGCACCAGGCTCTTGCGAATTTCGCCCTCGGCATTGCCTCGAAATAACACGCCGTGCGGCAGGATGCAGGCGGCGCGGCCGCCGGGTTTGAGCGAACGCACGATGTGCAGCAAGTAGGCGTAATCGCCCTGTTTGTCGGGCGGCACGCAAAAGCCATCAAAGCGGCCGTAGGTATCGGCCCCGGGGTTCAGGCCGGTGCTCCAGCGTTTGTCTGAAAACGGCGGGTTGGCCACCACGTAATCGAAGGTTTTGAGCTGCGTGCCTTGCAGGAACTTCGGGTCGGCCACGGTGTTGCCCTGCTCAATCACCGCACCGGGGTTGTGGTGCAGGATCATGTTCATGCGCGCCAGGCCGCTGGTCACTTCTTCCTTCTCCTGGCCAAACACGCTCACCGCCGTGGGCGCGGCCTCGGCCACTTTCAGCAGCAGCGAGCCCGAGCCGCAGGTGGGGTCGTACACCGTGGTGGCGGGGGTGGTTTTGGCTTGCGCAATGCCCAGCACCTGGGCCATCACGCGGCTCACTTCGGCGGGTGTGTAGAACTGCCCCTTGCTCTTGCCACTTTCGGTGGCGAAGTGGCGCATCAGGTATTCGTAGGCATCGCCCAGCACATCGTCGCCTTCAGCGCGGTGTTTGGTGAAATCAAGATCGGGCGATTCAAAAATGCCGATCAGGTTGCCGAGCTTTTCCACCTTCTCCTTGCCCTGGCCGAGCAGGGCGTCGTCATTGAAGTCGGCCTTGATGCGCAGGCGGTTGGCGTCTTCCAGCGGGCGGATGATTTTCTTGTTGATCTGGTCGCCGATGTCGGCCTGGCCCTTCAGCGCCACCATGTCGGCAAAGCTCGAACCTGCGGGCACTTGGATGGCG
>JAYUQE010000032.1:0-5872 GCA_043756905.1 Burkholderiales bacterium
GTGGCGCGGTGGGCGCCAGGTCGCGCACGAATGCCACGTCGATGCGCCGCAGCGCGCGCTCGCCGCTGCCTTCGCCCAAGGTGGCCAGCGGCAGCACCAGGCCAACGCCGGCATGCAGCATCAACACGCCCAGCACCACGCCCAGCGCCGCCAGGCGGCGTGCGAGCGGCAGGTGTGATGCCGCATCAATGGCCATGTTCGCGGCCCTCAATCAGCAGCCCGCAACCCGCGGCCGCCATCACTCGCCCAGCCAGCCCCGGCGCAGCGCAATGGCCTGGGGCGTGGCCTGCGGCAGCAGCGCCAGCGTCACGCTGGACACATCAGCCGGCGGCGCCGGCACGCGCACGCTGAGCACGCGCTGGTCGCGCACCAGCAGCACGGTGGCCGCGGCGTCAGGTGCAATCCAGGCACGGGCATCGTCAAGGCGGCGGATGCGCCAGCCGTCCACCGCCAGCAACTCATCGCCCGCGGCCACGCCGGCGGCTTGCGCCACACCATCGCTGAGCACGTTCTTCACCACCACACCGCTCACCGGGCCTTCCGATACGCGCAAGCCCCAGGCGCTGGCCAGGTTGCCCTCGCCGCGCTGCACCTGCACGCCGAAGGCCTGCAACAGCGCGGGCAGGGGAAGCTCGCTGGTGCCATGGACGAACTGCTTCAGCTCGTCGGCCAGGGCCTTGCCGCCGGCGCTGCGCACGGCGGCGAAGATGTCGCCTTCGCTGATTGGCCCGCCATGGCTCTGCGACCCGCCACCGCTGCTGCGCCACAACGCGCGCATCACGTCATCGAGACTGGCCTTGGTCTTGCCCTTACCCCGGGCGCGCAAGCGCAAGTCCAGCGCCAGCGCCACCAGGGCGCCCTTGGTGTAGTAGCTCACCGTGGCGTTGGGCGTGTTCTCGTCGGCCTTGTAGTACTTCACCCAGGCATCGAAGCTGGCCTGGGCCGCGCTTTGCACCGCACGCCCGGGCGTGGCCAGCACGCCTTGCAGCGTCTTGCCCAGCAACTGCAAATAACCGGGCACGTCGATCAACCCGGCACGGCGCAGCAGCAGGTCGTCGTAGTAAGAGGTGAAGCCTTCGAAGAACCACAGCAGCGTGGTGTAGTTTTCGCGCGTGTCGTCGATGCGCGCCAACTCGGCAGGCTTCAGGCGCTTGACGTTCCAGGTGTGGAAGTACTCATGGCTCACCAGGCCGAGCAGCCGCGTGTAGCCCTCGCCCAGGTTGGCCTGGCCACGGCGCGGCAGGTCGCGCCGGGCGCACAGCAGCGCCGTGCTGGCACGGTGCTCCAGGCCACCGTAGCCGTCTTCCACGGCGTTGAGCAGGAAGACGTAGCGCTTGAACGGCGGCGGCTGCTCGCCATGCCAGAAGCGTATCTGGGCTTCGCAGATGCGCTTCGCATCAGCCAACAGGCGCTCGCCATCGAACGACGGCAAGGCGCCGCTGACGATGAATTCATGCGCCACGCCGCAGGCGCTGAAGCTGCCGCGCCAGAAGTGGCCCATCTCGACCGGGTGGTCGATCAACTCGTCGTAGTTTCCTGCCACGAAGGCATGGCGGCCACGGGCCGCAGGCAGCGCCGTGGCGAGCTGCCAGCCCGTGGGCAGGCCGCTCAAGCGCAGGTGCTGCGGCTGCTGTTCAGCGCCGTGCACGCGCAGCAGCAGGCTGCTGGCGTTGAAGAAGCCACGCTGCGCATCGAGGAAGGCGGTG
The DNA here is from genome assembly GCA_043756905.1 of Burkholderiales bacterium. GTDB lineage: Bacteria > Pseudomonadota > Gammaproteobacteria > Burkholderiales > Burkholderiaceae_C > Rubrivivax. Next base: position 1,707 of record JAYUQE010000032.1, read on the forward strand.
CGCACCGAGGTGTCGAACGCATACACGTCGTAGCTGAGCTGCAGCGCCACGCCGGGGCGGCTGCTGAGTTGCCAGGTGGTTTTGTCGAGCTGCACCAGCGCGCAAGGCTGGGCGCCCTGCGTGGCCACCAGGCCGCTGAGGTGGCGGGCAAAGTCGCGCACCATGTAGCTGCCGGGTATCCACACCGGCAGGCTGACGATTTGCCTGGCCAGCGGCCGCGCCACCTTGAGGGTGACGCGATAGCGGTGCGCATGGGGCTGCGCCGGCTCGACCCAGTGTTCGATCATCGCGGGCAGCGCGGGTCAACCCTTTTTTGCCGTGAGGTGCTTTTCGATCTGCTCCACCGGCATCACTCCGGGCACGCGCGTGCCGTCTTCGAAAAACACCGCCGGCGTGCCGTTGACGCGGTGCTTCTGGCCGAAGGCGACGTTGCGCTCGAGCGCGCCGTCGTCGCACTTGCCCATGGTCTTGGGCGGGTTGACGTTGTCGAGCATCCAGCTGCGCCACACCTTGGCGGCTTCCTTGTTGCACCAGATGTCGCGCGACTTGGCGGTGCTGTCGGGGCCCAATATCGGCAGCAGGAAGGTGTAGATGGTGACGTCTTTCACGCCCAGCAGGTCGCGCTCGAAGCGCTTGCAGTAGCCGCAGTTCGGGTCGACGAAGACCGCCATCTTGCGGCTGCCGTTGCCCTGCTTGATGACCACCGCGTCTTTCAACGGCAGCGCAGCAAATTCCACCGCGATGAGCTTGTTGACGCGCGCTTCGGTGAGGTTGGTGCGGGTGCGCGTGTCGAACAAGGTGCCCTGGACGACGAAGTTGCCGCTTTCGTCGGTGTACAGGATCTCGGTGCCGATGCGCACCTCGTACAGCCCGGCGATCGGCGTCTTGGTGACTTCGTCGATCTTCGGAAAATTGGGCAGCCGCTCGGGCAGGTTCTTGCGGATGGCGGCCTCGTCGGCCGCGGCCGCGGCGCAAGTCAGGGCCAAGACCAGGCCCATCAGGGTGGCGTGCAGCTTCATGTTTGATCCTCAGGAATGCAGCGCACGCGCCGCGAGAAAGCGTTTGAGCGGACCCAGGTGCTGAACCAAAGTCAGCCCGCGGTTGCGAAGTTCCCGCGCCAGCGGGTGCGCGTGGGCAAAGAGTTGCCACAGGCCGTCTGTTACGCCGCTCATGGCCAGGGTGGGGCCCAGGCGTGCGCGGGCATGGCGGCGCAGCAGTCTTTCGTCCCCCAGCGCACGCCAGGGCTCGCGCTGATTGATCACCTGGCACAGGCTGGCCACATCGGCCAGGCCCAGGTTCAGGCCCTGGCCGGCCAACGGGTGGATGACATGCGCGGCGTCGCCCAGCAGCACCCAGCCCGCGCCGCACACGGGCTGCGCGCGGCCCAGCGCCAGCGGCCAACTGGCACGCTCGCCGGCCAGGCGCAGTGTGCCCGCTGCGCCTTGCGTGGCCTCGTTCAGGGCCTGCTCGAAGGCGGCGTCGCCCAGCGCCATCAGCTCCTGGGCGCGCTCGTTGGGCACCGACCAGACCAGGGCGTAGCCATGCCCGGGCTGCGGCCGGTCAAACGGCAGCAAGGCCAGCACCTCGGGAGCGCGCAGCCACTGCCGCGCCTGGCCACGGTGCGGGGCATCGGCCAGCAGCCGCGTGGCCACGGCCTGGTGGCCGTAATCGTGGCTGGCCCAACGCACACCCAGGGCCTGGCGCGCGGCACTGGCGCGCCCTTCGGCCAACACTTGCAGCGGCGCCTTCACCTCGGCCGCGCCGACCCACTGCACATGCGGGGCAAAGCGCAAAGCGGCGCGCAAGGCGTCGTCGAGCGCAGCGGCGTCGGCAATCCAGGCCAGCGCCTCGGTGGCCTGCGCCCAGGCTGAAAAGTCGAGCGCCGCGCCGTGGGCATCGCCCTCGATGTGCATGTCGTAAACCGGGGTGCGCGCGTCTTCGGGCAAGGCTTCCCAGACCTTGAGCTGGGTCAACAGCGCCAGCGAACCAGCATTCAGCGCGTAGGCCCGAATGTCGCCCCGCATTGGGGCTTGCTCCTGCCCCGCCAGCGCCACGCGCAACCCGCCTCGCGCCAGGCCCAGCGCGGCGGCCATGCCCACGCAACCGGCGCCGCGCACACAAACGTCAAAGTCATTGTTCACCGGGCAATTGTAGGCAGCCGTCCTGGGCAATCGACTGGGCACAATCGACGCAACAAGTGACAAGGAGCGTGCTTTGAATTTGCTTGAATGCCGGGTGGCCGGGCTGGCCGTGTACCCCGTCAAATCCTGCGCCGGCATCGAACTGACGCAGGCGCAGCTCACGCCCACCGGCTTGCAGTGGGATCGGCAATGGATGGTGGTCGACGATCACGGCAGCTTCCTCAGCCAGCGCGAGCTGCCGCGCATGGCGCTCATCAGTTGCGCGCTGCGCGCCAGCACCCTCGAACTGCGCGCCCCGGGCATGCTGGCGTTGCAAGTGCCCTTGACCTTTGACGACGCCGGCCTGCCCATGCGCGTGCATGTGTGGGCCGACGTGGTCATGGCGCAAGACAGCGGCGCCGTCGCCGCGCAGTGGTTCACCGGCTTCCTGGGCCAAACCGCCCGGCTGGTGCGCTTTGACCCGCGCCGCCAGCGCGAGTGCGACGCCACGTGGCTGGGCGGGCTGGCGGCACACACCGCGTTTGCCGACGGCTTTGCGCTGCTGGTGACCAGCACCGCTTCATTGGCCGAGCTGAACCGCCGGCTGCATGCGCGCGGCGTGGCGGCCGTGGCGATGAACCGCTTTCGGCCCAACCTGGTGCTCAGCGGCTTGCAGGCGCACGACGAAGACCATGTGCGCGGCCTGCGCATCGGCGGCGCCGCCGCTGGCGTCGAGCTGCGCCTGGTCAAGCCCTGCGGGCGTTGCAGCATCCCCGATGTGGACCCCGCCACCGCCCGCGTGGGGCATGCCGTGTCCGATGAACTGGCCAGTTATCGCAGCGACCCGCGCGTGAACGGCGCAGCCACGTTTGGGGTGAATGCGGTGGTGGTGTCCGGGCCAGGCAGCATGTTAACGGTGGGCGATTTGGCCCAGGCCGAGCTGGGTTTTTGAAAGCCCGGACTTGCACCGCCTGAGCAACTTTCAACTGTTTGCCGTCTGCGTGCTGATCTGGGGCACGACCTGGCATGCCATCGTCTACCAGATCGCCGAGGTGGCGCCGGAATGGAGCGTGGCCCTGCGCTTCAGCCTGGCCGGCGTGCTGGTGCTGGCAGCTTGCCGCTGGCACGGGCAGCGCTTGCACTTTTCGCCGCGCGCGCATGCGCTGTTTGCGCTGCAAGGCGTGTTCATGTATTCGTTGTCGTACATCTGCGTCTACCACGCTGAAATGCATGTGCCTTCGGGCCTGGTGGCGGTGGGCTTTTCGGCCTCGCCCCTGCTCAGCGGCCTGGGCGCGTGGCTGCTGTGGCGCAGCCCGCTGCCCGCGCGCTTTGTGGCCGGCGGGGTGGCCGGCGTGCTCGGCGTGGCGTTGATCTTCTGGCCCGAGTTCGGCAAGGCCGGCGCCGCTGTGGCGCGGGGTGCGGCGTTCACGGTGGCCGCGGTGTTGCTGGCCACGGTGGGCGGGCTGTTGGTGCACGCCGGCGCGCGGCGCGACACACCGTTCTGGCCCAGCCTGGGCTATTCGCTGTTCTACAGCAGCCTGTGCTCGGCCGCGCTGGCCTGGCTGGCCGGGCTGCCGCTGGTGCTGCCCAGCAGCGTGCAATGGTGGGGCTCGCTGGCCTACCTGGTGCTGGCCGGCACGGTGGTGGCCTTTGCCTGCTGGCTCACCTTGCAACAGCGCCTGGGCCCGGGCAAGGCCGGCACCGTGGGCGTGGCCACGCCGGTGCTGGCGTTGGTGGTGTCCGCTGCATTTGAAGGTTATCGGCCCGACCTGTTGACCGCCTTGGGTGTGGCGCTGGCGCTGGCGGGCAATGTGATGATGCTGCGCTCGCGCGCGTCAGGCCCGGCCCCAAACCCGAACACGAACCCGAACACGAACCCGACACGCTCCTAGAATCGCGCGCTCTTTTCCACGTCTGTCTCGAAAGCCCTTTCATGAGCCTCAAGTGCGGCATCGTGGGCTTGCCCAACGTCGGCAAATCGTCGCTCTTCAATGCGCTGACCAAAGCTGCCATCGCGGCCGAAAATTACCCGTTCTGCACGATCGA
>JAYUQE010000033.1:0-2265 GCA_043756905.1 Burkholderiales bacterium
GCACAGCGATGCCGCGTGGCATCGCGAGCATTTGCAACGCCGCAGCGTGCCCTGCATCGCGCGGGCAGCGACTTCCGATTTCAGCGTTACAGGCCACTAACCTCATTCCACCAGCACCGCCATGTACGGCACGCGCCCCACCGGCACGCTCTTCAGCGCCTTGGCCGTGGCCACGTCGACCACCGTGAGGTCGTCGCTCAACCCGTTGGTCACCCAGAGTTGCGTTTCGGCCTTGTTCAGCACCACGTTCCAGGCGCGCTTGCCCACCAGCACGGCGCCGGTTTGCTTGCGCGTGGCCACGTCGATGAAAGCCACGTGGTTGGCGCGGCCCATGCCGACGAAGGCGCGCTTGCCGTCTTTGCTGAGGGCAATGCCAACGGGGGTGATTTCATCGTCGCGCGCACCCTTGAGTTCAAGCTTTACCGTGGCCACCACTTTATGGTCGGCCGTACTGATGATGCTCACCGAGGTGCCCAGTTCGTTGGTCACCCACAGCTCCTTGCCGTCGGGCGTGATGGCCATGCGGCGCGGGCGCTTGCCCACGGCAATGTTGTGTAGAACTTTGGCATTGGAAACGTTCCCCACATCGATCACATGCACCAGGCTGGCCACTTCACTGGTTACGTACACCAGCTTGCCATCGGGCGAAGTCTTCACGCCTTCGGGCTCCTTGCCCACCTTCACGGCCTTGAGCTTCTTGCCGGTGGTGGCGTCCAGCATGAGCAGTTCGCCGTCGTCCTCGGCGGACACGAACAGCATCTTGCCGTCGGCCGAAAAGTCAAACGCCTCGGGGTCGTCGCCCAGCGGCAGCTTGCCCACGCTCTTGCGGGTGGCCAGGTCGATCACGTCGGCCGCGTTCGAATCGGTGCACGCCACCAGCATGCGCTTGCCGTCGGGCGCCACCTGCATGTGGCGCGGGCGCTTGCAAGTGGGCACGGTGCCCAGCACGGCCAGGGTCTTCAGGTCGATCAGCGTGAGGGCGTTGTCTTTCTCGCTTGAGACATAGGCCACGCCGGCCTGGGCGAAAGCCGGCGCGGCAGTTGCGGTGGCAAACAAGGTGATGGCAAAGGTTATGAATTTGTGCATGGTCATGATGTGGCGTGAATGAAGGCTTGTTCGAGGCTGCCGCCGCCCAGTTCAGCGGCCACGGCGGTGGGCGTGCCGTCGGCCAGCAGCTTGCCCTTGTGCAGCACCAGCACGCGGTCGGCCGCTTCGGCTTCTTCAACCAGGTGGGTGGCCCACAGCACGCAGGTGCCGCGCTTGGAAACATCCGCCCGCGTGGCGCGCAGCATGTCCTGGCGCGATTTCGGGTCCAGCCCCACGGTGGGCTCGTCGAGCAGCAGCACGGCCGGCCGGTGCAGCAAGGCGCGCACCAGTTCCACCTTGCGCCGCGTGCCGCCTGAAAGCTCGCGCACACGCCGGTTCAGTTCCGGCGTCAACCCCATCGCGGCGCAGCCTGCGGCGATGCGCTCGCGCGCCGTGGCGGCGCTCAGGCCGTGCAGGTCAGCATGGAAGCGCAGGTTGCGTTGCACGTTCAGATCAAGATCGAGCGACATTTGCTGGAACACCACGCCCAAGTGCGCCAGTGCGCGCACCGGCTGGCTGCGCAGCGAAAAGCCGGCCAGGTGCACGGTGCCGGCATCGGCCGCGAACAAGCCGGTGAGCACCTGGAACAGCGTGGACTTGCCGGCGCCATTGGGCCCCAGCAAGGCCACCCATTGCGCGCGCGGCAGGGCCAGGCTCAGGCCGTCGAGCGCGGCGCGCGCACCGTAGCGTTTGACCAGGCCTTGCACGCTGAGCATGGTGTCGGTCGTCACGACACATTCCTGATCGCATAACGCCACTTGGGCTGATGAATAGCGGAGCTGAACATGCAAGGCAGTGTCGGGGTAGTGGGTGCGCACCTGGGTGTGCGCCGCGCCAAAGCGGCCGCATGATGCGCCATGCGGGTGGCTCAAGTATTGACACCGGGCACAGGGCTTTCCCGGGATTGCGCAGCGGGTTCAGGGCAGCGCTGAATTGTCCCCGCGCCGCGAGCGGCCCGTTCGGCGTTGCCGCAGTCTGAGGCAGACGGTGCGAAGGCGATGGGCGATTCGCCGCGCACCCTGTAGAGCGCGTCCGCATCATGACGTCCTCAATGAGCCGCCAGCGGCACCGCTCAGGACTAAGAACTTGTCCGTAAATAGGAAGGCCCTGCGTTGAGGCCAAAGGGCGATGGATGCTAGGCGCGAACCAGGGCCTTGGCTGGTGGCCAAGGCCCTGGTT
>JAYUQE010000034.1:0-5864 GCA_043756905.1 Burkholderiales bacterium
GCTCAGCCCTTGCGACAGCTTCATGCAGGTGGTGCCCACGACTTCGAGCACGATGGCCAGCCACAGCAAGGCCCAGGCCTGGCCGGGGCTGGGGGTGAAAGCGGCGAGTGCGTTGGCCATGGTGGTGGATTGTCGAGGCAAGTTCAGCGCGGGCCGCCATCACGCCGAACACTGCTCCTGGCACTGCGCCGGGCGCTGTGCCAGGCGCTGTGCCAGACATCACGCCCGGCGTCCCGCAGTTGCGCCCAGGTGTAGCGCGCCTGCGCGGCCAGCAGCCCGGCACGGCCATGCACCGGCGCCAGGCCATAACCGGCCCATGCAGCGGGCAGCTCGGCGCGGCCGCTCATTGCATCAGCCAGCAGCTCGCCGGCCGCCGTGGTGGGTGCCACGCCGTGGCCGCCAAAGCCCATGGCGAACCACAGGCCGGCGGGTGTGCGGCCGAGTTGCGGCATGCTGTGGCGGGCATAGCTCATCAGGCCGCTCCAGGCATGCTCGATCTTCACGCCGCGCAGTTGCGGGTACACGCGAAGCATGTCTTGGTGCAACAGCCGCGCCACCGATGACGGCGAGCGTTGCAGGATGCTGATGCGCCCGCCCCACAGCAGCCTCGTGTCCGGCAAGGCGCGGTAGTAGTCGAAGGCGAAGCGGGTGTCGTAGATGGCCGCCGGCGTGTTCACGGCTTCAGCCAGCCTGGCGCCGAGCGGCTCGGTGGCCATCACATAGGTGGCAATGGGCAGCATGGCGCGTTGCAACTCGCTCACCAGCCCGCCCAGGTAGCCGCCGCAGGCCACCAGCACCTGGCGGCAATGCAGCTCGCCTTGCGCGGTGGTGATGTGAAACGTTGCACCGCGGCGTGTGATGCTCAGCGCGGCGGACTGTTCAAACAACGCCACACCGCCGGCTGCCAGGCTGCGGGCCAGGCCTTGCGCGTACTTCAGCGGGTGAAAGTGAAAGGCCTGCGGCTCGAACAGCGCGCCGTGGTAGCGCGCGCTGTGCAGCAGCGCGCGCGTCTCGTCGCGGCCGAGCCACTGCCAATCGGCTTGCATCTGCTCGCGCATGAAGCGCTGCTGCGCGCGCAGCGCCGGCTCGTCGTCAAACCAGTCGGCCAACAGCGCGCCACCTTCGACCTTGTCGCACGCAATTTGATGTTTGTCGATGCGCGCGCGGATGAGGTTCAGTGCATCCAGGGTCAAACCACAAAGCTGGCGCGCCGCCGCCAGGCCGAGCTGTTGCACGAGCGCGGCACATTCCAGGCTGTAGCCGCCGAAGGCAAAGCCGCCGTTGCGGCCCGAGGCACCATGCCCCACGCCCTGCGCTTCGAGCACCGCCACGCTGCGCTGGCCGCGTTCGAGCAGCCCCATGGCGGTGGCCAGGCCGGCAAAGCCGGCGCCGATGATGACTGTCTCGAATTCATGCCGGCCCGCCAGCGGCGCGAAGCGCAGGTTTGAATCGGCGGTGGCCTGGTAGTAGGTTTGCCCGCTCAGCACAGCCGGTGGCCTGCAACGTTGAAATGGGAGTCGAGGAACGTGCGAGGCGGGGTGCGATGCAAGGCCTGGCGCAGGCGTGCCCTGCGCTTCGCTTGGGCGGGCACAGCGATGCCCCTCGGCATCGCGCGCATTTGCAACGCCGCAGCGTGCCCCGTATCGCGCGGGCAGCGACTTCCGATTTCAGCGTTGCAGGTCACTGATGCCGAGCAGGCCCTGCAATTCGCCCAGCGCCTGCGCGGCACTTTCAACCTTGATGGTGCGCATGCCCATGGCGCGCGCCGGCTTCAGGTTGATGCCCAGGTCGTCGAGGTACACGCAGGCCTGCGGCGCCACGCCCAGCGTGGTGCAGGTGTGGGCGTAGATGCGCGGGTCGGGCTTGCGCCAGCCCAGTTTGCTCGATTCCACCACCAGCTCGAAGCGCGCCATGATGGCTGCGATGCTGGCGCTGTGCTGCGCGCTGCGCGTCATGGCCGGCCCCAACCCGACCGGCATGTTGTTGGTGATGCAGGCCACGCGCCAGCGCGCACGAACGCGATCCAGCGCCTCGACCATCTCGGGGCGAATTTCGCCACCAATCAGCCCCAGCACCTCGCGCCCGCGCAGCGTGCCGCCGGCCGCGCGCGCCTCGGCCTCGAAGCGGGTGGCAAATTCGTCAACGCTGATGTCACCGCGCTCGAAGCAGGCCCAGGCGTTGGTATCGGGGTGGCGCGAATTGATGCCGCGAATGAAGCCCGGGCTCAGGCCGTGCGCCGCTTCATAGCGTTCAAACGCTTCAAACGGGCTGCTCAGGATGACGCCGCCGAAGTCCCACAACACGGCTTGAATGGGCACGGTGGTGCTCATGCTGGCAGGCGCGGGCGTGGGCGCGCAATAGGCCGCACGGTCTCATAAGCCCGCGCGGCGCGCAGCACCAGCGCGTCGCCAAACATCGGGCCCACGAGTTGCAGGCCTATGGGCAGGCCGTCGCGCGTCAAGCCGCACGGGATGGTGCAGGCCGGCTGCTGGCTCAGGTTGAAGGGGTAGGAGAACGGCGTCCAGCCCAGCATGGCCGCGCCGTCCATGGGCGTGTGGCCGGCGGGTTTGGCATCGAAGGCCGGCACCGCCACCGTGGGCGTGGCGATGAGGTCGAAGCGCTGCATGAACTGGCGCAAGTGCGAGCCCAGCGCGCCGCGGCGCAGGTGCAGGCGCTGCACGTCAAGCAGCGACAAGCGCGAGCCGAGTTCGGCCTCGGCCGCAAAGTCGGGGTCGGTGAGGCTTTGTTGCGCGTCGTTCAGCGTGTTCCACACCGTCCAGGCGCCGGCGAACCACAGGCCCAGGGTGATGTCGAGCGGGTCTTCGATGCCGGGGTCGACTTCTTCCACCTGCGCCCCCAGTGCCGCCAGTTGCTGCACGGCGGCCTTGACCGCGGCCGCAATCTCGGGGTGCACGTTCTTCGCGTAGCCCAGCGTGGGGGAATAGGCGATGCGCAAGCCCTTGATGCCGGCATCAAGCCCATCAAGATAGTCAGATGAATCGTTAGGCAGCGACGTCCAGTCGCGCGCATCGGGTTGTTTGAGCACGTTCATCACCAGCGCAGCGTCGCGCACGCTCATGGTGTGCGGGCCCAGGTGGGCCACGCTGCCGAAGGGGGAAAGTGGATACGCCGGCACGCGCCCGAAGCTGGGCTTGAGGCCGAAGTTGCCGCAAAACGCGGCCGGGATGCGCACCGAGCCGGCGCCGTCGGTGCCCACTGAAAGCGGCCCCATGCCAGCGGCCACCGCCACGGCCGTGCCGCCGGACGAGCCGCCGGGCGTCTTGGCCGGGTTCCAGGGGTTGCGCGTGATGCCGGTGAGCGGTGAATTGGTTTCGCCCTTGCAACCGAATTCGGGTGTGGTGGTCTTGCCCAGCAGCACGGCGCCGGCTTCGCGCAAGCGCGCCGTGACCGGTGCGTCCACCTCCCAGGGCTGGTTGGCGTCGACCGTGTAGCTGCCGCGCAGCGTGGGCCAGCCGCGCGTGAGGATCAGATCCTTGATCGACGTGGGCACGCCATCGAGCGGCCCGCAGGGCTGGCCGCGCAGCCAGCGCCGCTCGCTGACCCGGGCCGACGCCAGGGCTTCTTCGGGCGCCAGGTGGCAAAAGGCGTTCAGGCTGGGGTTCAGGCGCGCAATGCGTTCGAGCACGGCCTGGGTGGCCAACACGGGCGAGGCCTGCTTGCTGGCATACAGCGCCAACAGTTCGGTGGCGCTGCAATCAGCCAGGTCAGTTGCGTTGCGGGTCATGGTTTTGTGTGGCAGGGGTGATTCTGATTCTGCCCAGCATCGGCCTTGCATGATGCAGGGATGTTCCCGCCTGCACCGACAATACCGCCCCCGCGCGCCCTCGACAGCGCCCCCGCCGACCGTCTGTCCCACAGCCCCACAGCCCCTTGTCACACGCCGTTGTTGAAGAGCGCCCCAGCGCCAAGCCCTTGGCCAGCTACCGCCCGTTCTGGGCCAAACGCCTGGGGCCAGCGCCCATGCTGCCGATGAGCCGCGCCGAAATGGACGCACTGGGCTGGGACGCTTGCGACGTGGTGCTGGTGACGGGTGACGCCTATGTCGACCACCCCAGTTTCGGCATGGCCGTGATCGGCCGCGTGCTCGAAGCGCAGGGTTTTCGCGTGGGCATCATCGCCCAGCCCGATTGGCACAGCGCGCAGGCCTTCAAGGCGCTGGGTGCGCCCACGCTGTTTTATGGCGTGACGGCGGGCAACATGGATTCGATGATCAACCGCTACACGGCGGACCGCAAGATTCGCAGCGACGACGCCTACACCCCCGGCGGCCAGGGCGGCGCGCGGCCCGACCGCAGCTCGCTGGTCTATGCCCAGCGCTGCCGCGAGGCCTACCCCGATGTGCCCATCGTGCTGGGCGGCATCGAGGCCAGCCTGCGCCGCATTGCGCACTACGACTATTGGCAAGACAAAGTGCGCCGCTCGATCCTGGTCGATGCCAAGGCCGACTTGCTGCTGTACGGCAATGCCGAACGCGCCGTGGTGGAGATTGCCCACCGCCTGGCGCGGCGCGAGCCGGTGCAGCAGATCACCGATGTGCGCGGCACCGCCTTCATGGTGCGCGATGCGCATGTACCCAGCGGCTATAGCGAGATCGATTCCACGGAAGTGGATCGCGCGGGCCGCATCGACGAGCACATCAACCCCTACCTGACCACCGCGCAGGCCGCGGCCGTGCAAGGCCAGGTTTGCGTTCAAGCCGATGCCGCGGCCGCGTCGCGAGACAGCGTGGTGGCCATGCCCATTAGTCACAAGATCGGCCGCAAGACCGGCCGCGTGGCGCTGCCGCTGCGCGACAAGACCGTGATCCGCCTGCCGGCCTACGAACAGGTGAAGAGCGACCCCGTTCTCTATGCCCACGCCAACCGCGTGCTGCACCTGGAAACCAACCCGGGCAATGCGCGCGCGCTGGTGCAGCGCCACGGTGAGCGCGATGTCTGGATCAACCCGCCGCCCATACCGCTGGCCACGGCCGAGATGGACTTGGTGTTCGACCTGCCCTATGCGCGTTCACCGCACCCGCGCTATGCCGATGCGAACGGCCGCCACGACGGGCCGACCAAGATCCCGGCCTGGGAAATGATTCGCTTCAGCGTGAACATCATGCGCGGCTGCTTTGGCGGCTGCACCTTCTGCTCGATCACCGAGCATGAGGGCCGCATCATCCAAAGCCGCAGCGAAGATTCGGTGATCCGCGAAATTGAAGACATGCGCGACAAGGTGGCGGGCTTCACCGGCGTGGTCAGCGACCTGGGCGGCCCCACGGCCAACATGTACCGCATTGCCTGCAAGAGCCGCGAGATCGAAGCCGCTTGCCGCAAGCCGAGCTGCGTGTACCCCGGCATCTGCCCCAACCTGAACACCGACCATGCGCCGCTGATCAAGCTGTACCGGCGCGCCCGTGCGCTGCCGGGCGTGAAGAAAATCCTCATCAGCTCAGGCCTGCGCTACGACCTGGCCGTGAAGTCACCCGAATACGTGAAGGAACTGGTGACGCACCATGTTGGCGGCTATTTGAAGATCGCGCCTGAGCACACCGAGGCAGGGCCGCTGAGCAAGATGATGAAGCCGGGCATGGGCGCGTATGACCGCTTCAAGCAGATGTTCGACCAGTTCAGTGCCGAGGCCGGCAAGAAGCAGTTCCTGGTGCCGTACTTCATTGCCGCGCACCCGGGCACCAGCGACGAAGACATGATGAACCTGGCCATCTGGCTCAAGCGCAACAGCTTTCGCGCCGACCAGGTGCAAACCTTCTACCCCAGCCCCATGGCCACGGCCACCGCCATGTACCACTCGGGGCTGAACCCGCTCAAGGGCATCAGCCGTTCTAACGAACGAGGTGAGCG
>JAYUQE010000035.1:0-5862 GCA_043756905.1 Burkholderiales bacterium
GCCGCGCCGCCCATGGCGGCTTCAGCTTGGCGGATGACGCTGGCGGCGTCGGGCGCCGACATTTGCGCGCAAGCCGCGAGCAAGGCGGGCAAGGTGCCGAACACGATGCAGCGGCGCAGCAGGGCAGGCGTGATGTTCATGATGATGGACTCCAGTTGCAAGGCGCGCAGGTTGGCACCGCGCGGGCCGGGGCAACAGAGGGACAACACCCAGAAGCTTTATCGCTGCGCAAAAAGGGCGGCGCGCGGCCAGGCTGGACTCAGCGCCCTTGGCGGCGCAGGCGATCAAGCCGATCCAGGATCTCGCTGCGCGTGACACCGGCATTGGCCGCCATGGCCGCAGCGCGCTCAATCTCGAAGGCCGTGCCCAACGCCACGGCGGCTTCCTCGTCAAGCAAGTGTTTGTAGGCGCGCAATCCGGCCGGCGGGTTGGCCAGCATCTGGCGCGCCAACGCCTGCGCCTCGGGCAGCAATTGTTCAGGTGCGACCACACGGTTGACGAAGCCCCAAGCCAGGGCTTCCTCAGCGCCCATGAAGCGCCCGGTTAGCGCCAATTCCTTGGCGCGCAGCAGGCCGATGCGCCGCACCATGCGCGCCGAGCCGCCCCAGCCCGGCAGCAGGCCCACCTTCACATGTGTGTCGGCAAAGCGCGCGGCGCTGGAGGCTATGAGCAAATCGCAAGCCAGCGCGATCTCCACCCCGCCGGTGATCGCCAGGCCGTTGATGGCGCCGATGATCGGGCCCTTGAACTGCAACAACGCGGCCACGGCGTCGTGCTCAAAGGCGGCGGCCGCGGGCTGGGCATCGCTCCATTCATCGAGATCCAGGCCGGCGGTGAAAGCGCGGCCGGCGCCGGTGAGGATCAGCACATGAATGCTGGCGTCAGCTTCCAGCTCGGCCACCGCTTGCGCCAACTCACGGCGCAGTTTGATCGACAGGGTGTTGAGCTTTTCGGGCCGGTTGAAGGTGACGCTGGCAAAGCCATCCGGGTGGCGTTCGACGAGCAGGGTTTCAAAGGTGGGCATGGGCAAACTCATTTGCCTTTGAACACGGGCTTGCGTTTTTCCACCACGGCCGCCACGCCTTCTTGCGCATCGGCCGTGGCCGCTACAAGGGCCAGCGTTTGCGCTTCGTCTTCCAGTTGCGAGGCGGCTTGATCAGCCCCGGCGCGCATGAACAGGCGCTTGATCTGGCCATAGGCCAGGGTGGGCCCGTTGGCCAGCTTGGTGGCCAGGGCCAGGGCCTCGGCCTGCAATTGATCATCCGCCACCACGCGGTCGGCCAGGCCGGCTTGTTGCGCTTCCTCACTGGTCAACACTTCGGCCAGCAGCACGAAGCGGCGCGCGCGTGCCGCGCCCATGCGCATCGTCAGCACCACGCTCGAGCCCGAATCGCAACTGAAGCCGAGCTGCGCAAAGGCCGAACCAAACTTGGCCGAGGCGCCGGCCAGCACCACGTCGCAGCCGGCCAGCAGCGCCACGCCGCCGCCCATGGCAAAACCCTGCACCGCGGTGACCACGGGCACGGGCAGTTGCCACAGGCGCTGCAGGCCCATGTGCAGGTTGCCGGTCCATTCGCGCACCAGCGCGGGCAGGGCGTGGCGCACCGGGTAAAACGCCTTCAGGTCGCCGCCATAGCTGAAATGGGCGCCGTCGGCGCGCAGCAGCACGCCGCGCAGGTTGCCGGCGTCCACGCCTTGGCGGAGCTGTTCGACCACGTCCTTGAACTCGCGCGTGAAGGCGCCGTCAAGCGGGTTGCCGCGTTCGCCCTGGGCCAGGTTGACCACGGCCAGCGGGCCTTGCAGTTCGACACGGATGGCGGTGGTGGGCATGGCGGCAGCACTCCTGCAGGGTCGTTCGCACCGACTGTACGCTACCGTACTACCATGCTCAACCACTGCTCACTTCGCCACTCACCTCGCCCATCACGACCCACCGGGAACCCACCATGCTGAGCCCGCAAGACGACCTCATCGGCCACCAGTTGCCCACCACCTTCGACCAGCTCGACAACAGCGATCCGGCCTGGATGGAGCGCCTTTGGTACACCGGCCACCCCGCGCCTGGCGGCGAGGTGATGTTCGACATCGGCCTGGGCTACCACCCCAACCGCAACGTGATGGACGCCTTTGCCGGCGTGGCGGTGCCCGGGCGGCAATGGAACTTTCGCGCCTCGCGCCGGCTGCGGCCCGACCCGCTTGCCACCAGCGTGGGGCCGCTGTCCATTCGCGTGATTGAAGGCCTGAAGCGCCATGCGCTCACCCTGGGCGAGAACGACTCCGGCATCCGCTTCGAGCTTGAATTCCATGGCACGCTGAACGCCCATGAAGAGAAGGCGCACCTGCGCCGGCGCGACGGCCGCATCACCGAAAACATGGCGCGCGCACAGCAGCTCGGCCGCTACACGGGGTGGCTGGAATTCGACGGCCGGCGTGTGCAAGTTGATTCGTGGCTGGGCCAGCGCGACCATTCCTGGGGCGTGCGCGCCGAGATGCGCAGATATTAATCCACGCCGCCGCTGACGTTCTACCCGCCCTTCTTCTACTGCTGGGCCACGGCGCAATTCAAGGGCCGCGGGCTGCACATCTTCTTCAAGGAACGTGCGCCGGGCGACAAGATTTATCTCTCGGGCGAAGAAGTGTTTGCGCAAGGCAGCAAGCCGCAAGGCCGGCACCAGCTCACTGAAGTGCAGCACGCGGTGCAATGGCATGACGACGCCCAGGGCCAGTCGATGGCCGGTGCACAGTTCGACCTGACTTTCGCCGGCGGCCAGCGCCGCAGCGTGAGCATCCGCACCCTGCCCACCAGGTACTACCTCAAGGGTGGCTTGTACGGCGGCCTGAACGGCTGGTTCCACGGCGACGACAAGGGCAAACTTTTCACTGCACACGACCACTGGGACCTGACCCAGCCCGACACCCGCCGCCTGGTGCGCACGCTGGCCGACCAATTGATCGAGGTCACCGATGGCGTTGACGTGGGCCACGGCATCATCGAATACGGCGTGGGCAAGGGCTATGCCTTGTATGACGCGGTGCAGGCGCATCCGGCGATTTGATGTGGCGGATGGGTTGAACCTGGAAACGAGCAAATGTGGGTCTGCCACTTTGCTCACACTCCCCCGGGGGGCGGACGGCACAGTCGTCGCCCTGGGGGCGCCCACTGTCAACGTTGCGCCAGCGCCTTGTACATCGCCGCATCGAGCACTTCCAGCCGCTGCGGCGGCGCAGGGGTCAGAATGCCAGCGCGGCCCGGTGCTGTGGCGCGTCGATGTCTTCGGTGCGGCCGCGGTCGATGATCTCGCCCTTGGCCATGACCACGAAGCGCTGCGTGGTGCGGCGCACCAGGTTCAAGTGCTGCTCGACCACCAGGATGCCGGTGCCGGTGGCGCGGATCTTGTTGAAGGTGCTCACCAGCTCGTCCACCAGGATCGGCGACAAGCCTTCCGAGGGCTCGTCAAGCAACAGCACGCGCGGATTGCCCAGCAGCGCGCGGCCCACCGCCAGCATTTGCTGCTGGCCGCCCGAAAGCTCATTGCCCATCTTGGCGCGGCGCTCGTTCAGGATGGGGAACAGTTCAAACACCCGCGCCAGCGTCCACTGCCCTTTGCGGCCGGCAGCGGCGCCGAGCAGCAGGTTGTCTTGCACGGTGAGGTGCGGAAGGATCAGCCGGCCTTGCGGTGAAATGCTCACGCCATGCTTGGGTGCGGCATAGGCGGGCAACTTTTCAATGGCCACGCCGCCAACCTGAATGCTGCCGCCCTTGATGGTGGTGCCGCCGAAAAACGAATTCAGCAAGGTGGATTTGCCAGCGCCGTTCTTGCCCACCACCGCCACCGATTCACCCTCGTCTACTTCCAGGTTGATGCCGCGCAGCACGACGGATTTGCCGTAGCCGGCGCTGAGATCCCTGATTTCCAAGAAGCTCATGCGGCCGTACCCAGGTACGCCGAAATCACGCGCGGATCAGACCGCACGGCCTGCGGCGTGCCGGTGAGGATGAGCTGGCCCAGGTCGAGCGCGGTCACGGCATCGCAGAAGCGGAACACCGCGTCCACGTCGTGTTCCACCACCAGCGCCGTGACGCCGCGCTGGCGCACCAGCTTGCCCAGGTGTTCGAACAGCGCCACCGTTTCGGTGGTTGAAAGCCCTGCGGCGGGTTCGTCGAGCAGCATCAGTTTGGGCTGGCCAACCATGGCCAGGGCGATGTCGACGCGGCGCTGGTCGCCGTAGGCAATGCTGTCGGCGGGCTGATCGAGCGCGGCGCGCAGCTCGAAGGCGTCGATCACTTCGTCAAGGTTGGGCTCGCCCAATTCGCTGGCCACGAGTTCGAGCTGCGCGCGCACGGTGAGGCCCGGGAAGATGCTGGTGCGCTGGAACGAGCGGCTCATGCCGTTGCGGCGGCGCCATTCCACGCTGCGTGCCGTGATGTCCTGGCCTTCAACGAAGACGCGCCCGCGCGTGGGCTTGCGCCGGCCGGTGATGGCGTCCATGAGCGTTGACTTACCCGCACCGTTAGGCCCGATGATGCCGTGCAGCACGCCGCGCTGCGCCACTTCGAGGTTCACGCCTTCGAGTGCGCGCACGTTGCCATAAGCCACGCTCAGGTCTTCAACGCGCAGCACTGGGTTTACCTCTGGGCAAATGTGGCTTTGCCACTTTGCTTATCCTTCTCGGGGGGCGGTGGTGGCAACGCCACCGCCTGGGGCCTGCGCACTTTGCGCAGCATCTGCAACACGAAGCCCGAGGCCCCCTGCGGAAACGCCGAGATCACCGCCACCACGGCGATGCCGGTGAGCAGCTCCAAATGGCCCGTGGCGCCGAACGCATCCTGCCCCCAGGTGTACAGCAGCGCCCCGAGCAGCGGCCCGGCCACCTGGCCTGCACCGCCCACCAGCATGGCCACCAGCGAATGGCCGCCGGTGGTGAAGTCGAGCAACTCGGGCGAGGCATAGGCGCTGTTCAGGCCCATCAACACCCCGGCCACCGAGACCATGAAGCTGGCCAGCGTGAAAGCCAGCAGCCGCGGCACATAGGTGTTGAAGCCGGAAAAGCGCATGCGTTCTTCATTCGCCTGCGTGGCGCGCAACACCTGGCCAAAGCGCGAGCGCGCGGCCAGCCAGGCGATGAGCAAGACCGCGCACAAGGCCACCCAGGCCAACGGCCAGAAGCTGGCGGCCTTGGACAGCTCGGTTTGCGACAGGCCCAGGAATGAGCCGCTGAACTGCATGGTTAACCCATCGTCGCCGCCAGTCAACGGGCGCATCACTTGCAGCATGGTGGTGGAGCGCAGCATTTGCGCCAAGGCCAGCGTGAGCATGGCAAAGGGCAATGGCCGCGCGCGCACCACCAACGCGCCCACCACCAGGGCAAACAGCGTGCAGCCCAGCAGCGCAGCCAGCACCGCGGCATGCAGACTCAAGCCCAGGTGATTGCTGGCGATGCCCAGCAAGTACGCCGGCAGGCCGATGAAGGCCGCCACGCCAAACATCACCAGCCCGCATTGGTGCATGAGAAAACCAATGCCCACCGCTGCAATGCCCAGCAGCATGCCGTTGATCAACAGGCCAAGGTAGAAGGGGCTGGTGAGCAGCAACGGCACGAACAGGCCGGCCACGACGACCGCGCCAAACAGGGCGATGCGTGCGACGCTGGGTTTCACGAAACACGGCCGCGGCCGAAACCTTGCGGGCGCCACAACAGCACTGCAAACAGCAGCAGGTACGGCGCCAGCACCGCCACCGAAGGCAGCAGCACCGTGCCAATCACTTGAATGAAGCCGTACACCACCGCCGCCGCAATCGCCCCGCCGATGCTGCCCAGGCCGCCCACCACCACCACGATCAGGCAACTGATGAGGATGCT
>JAYUQE010000036.1:0-5837 GCA_043756905.1 Burkholderiales bacterium
CTACGAGGGCGGCATCGCCAACATGAACTACTCGATCTCCAACAATGCCGAGTACGGCGAATACGTCACTGGCCCGCGCATCGTGAACGACGAGACCAAGGCGACGATGAGGAAGGTATTGCAGGACATTCAGAGCGGCGAATATGCCAAGAGCTTCATCCTGGAGAGCCGCGCCGGTGCGCCCACTTTGTTGTCACGCCGCCGCCTGATGGCTGAACACAGCATCGAAGTGGTGGGGGAAAAGCTGCGTGCCATGATGCCGTGGATCAAGGCCAACAAGCTGGTTGATCGCAGCCGGAATTGAGGCCCGCTTTGTACCCATGCACAGGCCGCCCGTGGGCGGC
This sequence comes from Burkholderiales bacterium, assembly GCA_043756905.1. Taxonomy (GTDB): domain Bacteria; phylum Pseudomonadota; class Gammaproteobacteria; order Burkholderiales; family Burkholderiaceae_C; genus Rubrivivax. Next base: position 345 of record JAYUQE010000036.1, read on the forward strand.
CTTTTTCACACCATGACCGAACAAGCAAACGCCTGGCTGGACGTTGAATCGCTCGACCTGGAAGGCCAGGGCGTGGCTCACCGTGCCGATGGCAAGGTGGTGTTCATCGAAGGCGCCCTCGTGGGCGAGCGCGTGCAGGTAAACGTGCACCGCAAGAAGAACCAGTGGGAACAAGGGCAAATGTCAGCCCTGGGCCGCGAAAGCGCCCAGCGTGTGCGCCCGCAGTGCCCTCACTTCGGCCTGCATGCCGGCGCCTGTGGCGGCTGCAAGATGCAGCACCTGCACCCCGCAGCGCAGGTGGCGGCCAAGCAGCGTGTGCTGGAAGACAACCTGTGGCACCTGGCGAAGGTGAAGCCGCAGCGCTTGTTGCGGCCCATCGAGGGGCCGGCTTGGGGTTACCGGCAGCGCGCCCGGTTGTCGGTGCGCTATGTCATCAAGAAGGGCGTGGTGCTGGTCGGCTTTCACGAGCGCAAGTCGCGCTACGTGGCCGACATGCAGTCATGTGCCGTCTTGCCTGAGCCCGTCAGTGCCCTGTTGCTGCCGCTGCGCGAATTGATCGCCAGCATGGATCAGCGCGACCGCTTGCCGCAGATCGAGCTGGCTTGCGGCGACGACGTGGTGGCCTTGGTGCTGCGCCATCTTGAGCCCGTGACGCAAACAGACCGTGGCCGTTTGCGCGACTTCGCGACTACCCATCACGTGCAATGGTGGTTGCAACCCAAGGGGCCGGAGACGGTGGCTTTGCTCGATGAGGGTGGCCCGCAGTTGGCTTATGCGCTGCCACAGTTCGACATCCACATGCCGTTCAAGCCGACCGATTTCACGCAGGTCAATGCAGCCATCAACCGAGTGTTGGTGGCGCGGGCGGTACGCCTGTTGGCGCTTGAGCCGAAAGACCAGGTCGTGGATTGGTTCTGTGGCCTGGGCAACTTCACCTTACCCATCGCACAGCAGGCACAAGGCGTCCTGGGGATTGAAGGCAGTGCGGCGCTGGTTGAGCGGGCGCAGGCCAACGCGGTGCTGAACGGTCTGTCCGACCGCGCATCGTTTGAGGTGCGCAACCTGTTTGAGATCACGGCCGACGACTTGCTGGCCATGGCCAGCGCCGACAAGTGGCTGGTCGATCCGCCCCGGGAAGGCGCTTTTGCCTTGGCCAAGGCTGTGGCGGAACTCGAACAAGCACCGCGCCCGGGTTGGCGCGCGCCGCAGCGCATCGTCTACGTCAGTTGCAACCCTGCCACCTTGGCACGCGATGCCGGGCTCCTGGTTCATCAGGGCGGCTACACATGCAGCCTGGCCGGCGTGGTGAACATGTTCGCGCACACGGCGCATGTGGAGAGCATGGCGGTCTTCGATCGGCCCGCCCCAGTTTGATCACCTTGTGGGGTGGCGAAAACAAACGGGGCCCGCAGGCCCCGTTGTCATGATGCGATGCGCCTCAGTCGCGCTCGCCGCCAAAGATGCCCAGCAGCGCCAACAGGCTCTGGAAGACGTTGTAGATGCTCAGGTACACGCCCAGCGTGGCGGTGATGTAATTGGTTTCCTCGCCGTCTTGCACCCGCTTCAGGTCATAGATGATGAAGGCCGAGAAGATGCCAATGGCCAGCACCATCAGGGTGATCATCAGTGCGCTGCTCTTCAGGAAGAAGTTGGCGATGCCCGCAATCATCAGCATCACCGCGCCGATGAACAGCCACTTGCCCATCGACGACAGGTCGCGCTTGATCACGCTGGACAGCGAGGCCATGCCGAAGAAGATCACGCCCGTGCCGGCAAAGGCCATCATGATCAGGTTGGCGCCGTTGGAAAGACCCAGCACCATGCCGATCAGCCGCGACAGCATCAGGCCCATGAAGAAAGTGAAGGCCAGCAGCATCGGCACGCCAGCGGCCGAGTTCTTGGTCTTTTCAATCGCATACATCAAGCCGAAGGCACCGGCAAAAAACACGATCATTGCGATGCCCGGGCTCATGGCTTGCGCCAGGCCCGTGGCCACGCCGATCCAGGCGCCCAGGATAGTGGGCACCATCGACAGCGCCAGCAGCCAATAGGTGTTACGCAGCACGCGGTTGCGTTGCGCGGCCAGCGTGCCGGTACCGGCAAAATCGGGGGCGGTTTGCAGGCTCTGGTTCATGCGTTCTCCAACAAGGTGGTTGACTACAACGGCATGGACGCCGTAAGTTGATTCTAGTTCCGTGGGCCGGCTGTCAAGCCCCGGATTTCCGCTGGCTTGCTGGTGCACCTCCGCTCTGCCGTTCTGGCGGCCTGGTGCGGTCATGTGGGGTCATGTGGGGTCATCTTCGTCGGGTTTGGCAGCTTTGCGCTGCCCGCGCTTGGTGCGTGGGGCGCCAGCCCCTATCGTTCATGGCTTCAACACATGGGGGCGGGAACGTGAACAGCAAGATGGCATTGACGTTGAATGACGCGCGCACCATGGCCGCAGCGGCCGAAGCCGAGGCGCTACGCAACAAGTGGGCGGTGGCGATCGCCATCGTCGATGACGGCGGCCATGTCCTGTGGCTGCAGCGTCTGGATGGCGCGGCACCCGTTTCGAGCGAGATCGCCCCGGCCAAGGCACGCACGGCAGCGCTGGGCCGGCGCGAAAGCAAAGTCTATGAAGACATGATCAACGCCGGGCGCACGGCCTTCCTGAGCGCGCCCACCCTGCACGGCATGCTTGAAGGCGGCGTGCCCGTGATGGTTCAAGGCCAGTGCGTCGGGGCGGTCGGTGTGAGCGGGGTGAAGTCAGCCGAGGACGCCCAGATTGCGCGGGCCGGCATCGCCGCCCTGGTTGTTTGAACCGCGGGTGTTCGGCGTGTCGCGGCGGCGCAGTGGGTAGAATGCGGCGGTTTACACCCACACCCCGCAGCCCCAGCGAAACTCCCCTCGGTTTCCCCCCCGGAACTGGCCAGTCGAGCCATGCTGGGCGCGCGCAAACCGGAGTTTTCCCTTTGCAACCCGACCTGCCTGCCGCGCTGCTTGCCCTTGCAGACGGCACGACATTCCTGGGCACCTCGATCGGTGCACCCGGTCACACGGTGGGCGAAGTGGTGTTCAACACCGCGCTCACCGGCTACCAGGAAATCCTCACCGACCCGAGTTATTGCCGCCAGATTGTCACCCTGACGTATCCGCACATCGGCAATTACGGCATCAACGCTGAGGACGCCGAAGCAACGCAGGTGCATGCTGCCGGCCTGATCATTCGCGACCTGCCGATGCGGGTGTCCAACTTCCGCCACACGCTCACGCTGAGCCAGTATCTGCGCAATGAAGGCACGGTGGCGCTGGCCGACATCGACACGCGCCGCCTCACGCGCATGCTGCGCAGCCAGGGCGCGCAAAACGGTTGCATCACCGCGTTCGCACCCGGCCAAACGCCCACGCCGCACGATGTAGCGCAAGCCCTGGCCCGCGCACGCTCGGCACCCAACATGGTGGGCCAGGATCTGGCCCAGGTGGTGACAGCGCGCGAACCCTATGAATGGACGCAGACCGAGTGGGCCCTGGGCTCAGGCTACGGCACCCAGGCCAGCGCCCGGTTCCATGTGGTGGCCTACGACTTTGGCATCAAGCACAACATCCTGCGCATGCTGGCCAGCCGCGGCTGCCGCATCACGGTGGTGCCGGCGCGCACGCCTGCGGCGCAAGTGCTGGCTATGCAACCTGATGGTGTGTTTTTATCGAACGGCCCCGGTGACCCGCAGCCTTGCGATTACGCGATCGCGGCCACGCGCCAGCTCATCGACGCCGGCCTGCCCACCTTCGGCATTTGCCTGGGCCACCAAATCATGGCGCTGGCGTCGGGCGCCAAGACTTACAAGATGAAGTTCGGCCACCACGGGGCCAATCACCCGGTGAAAGACCTGGACACCGGCCGCGTCAGCATCACCAGCCAGAACCACGGTTTCGCGGTCGATGAGGCCAGCCTGCCGGCCAACTTCAGGCCCACCCATGTGAGCTTGTTCGATGGCACCGTGCAGGGTTTGGAGCGCACCGACCGCCCGGCCTTTTGCTTCCAGGGGCACCCTGAGGCCTCGCCCGGCCCGCATGACATTGCCTACTTGTTTGATCGATTCACGGCGCTGATGGAAAGAAAGTCGGAGAAAACGACGGCGAAAAAGAAGGAGAAGAAGAATGCCTAAGCGCACCGACCTTCAAAGCGTGCTGATCATCGGCGCCGGCCCGATCATCATCGGCCAGGCTTGCGAGTTCGACTATTCCGGGGCCCAGGCCTGCAAGGCGCTGCGTGAAGAGGGTTACCGGGTGGTGCTGGTGAACAGCAACCCGGCCACCATCATGACCGACCCCGACATGGCTGATGCCACCTACGTGGAGCCGATCACCTGGCAGGTGCTCGAACGCATCATTGCCAAGGAACGCCAGGCCTTCCCCGGTGAGAAGATGGCGCTGCTGCCCACCATGGGCGGGCAGACCGCTCTGAACTGTGCGCTTGAGCTGCACAAGCACGGCGTGCTGGCCAGGTACGGCGTGGAGATGATCGGCGCCAATGAGCGTGCCATCGAAAAAGCCGAAGACCGCCTGAAGTTCAAGGACGCGATGACCGCCATCGGCCTGGGCTCGGCACGCAGCGGTATCGCGCATTCGTTTGACGATGCCCTGGTGGTGCAGCGTCGCATAGCCGAAGAGACCGCTGGCACGGGCTTTCCCACCGTCATTCGCCCCAGCTTCACGCTTGGCGGCACCGGTGGCGGCATCGCCTACAACCCGGCCGAGTTCGAGGAGATCTGCAAGCGCGGGCTGGACCTGTCGCCCACCAAGGAGCTGCTGATCGAAGAATCGCTGATCGGCTGGAAAGAGTTCGAGATGGAAGTCGTGCGCGACCACGCTGACAACTGCATCATCGTGTGCGCCATCGAAAACCTCGACCCGATGGGCATCCACACGGGCGATTCGATCACCGTGGCACCGGCGCAGACCCTCACCGACAAGGAATACCAACTGCTGCGCAACGCCAGCATCGCCATCCTGCGTGAGATTGGTGTGGACACCGGCGGCTCGAACGTGCAGTTCAGCATCAACCCGATCGATGGGCGCATGGTGGTGATCGAGATGAACCCGCGTGTCAGCCGCTCGTCGGCGCTGGCCTCCAAGGCCACGGGTTTCCCGATTGCCAAGGTGGCTGCCAAGCTGGCGGTGGGCTACACGCTCGACGAGTTGCGCAACGACATCACGGGCGGCGCCACGCCGGCCAGCTTCGAGCCCAGCATCGACTACGTGGTGACCAAGATTCCGCGCTTTGCCTTCGAGAAGTTCCGCGAAGCGGACCCGCACCTGACCACGCAGATGAAGAGCGTGGGCGAGGTCATGGCCATCGGCCGCACCTTCCAGGAAAGCTTGCAGAAGGCGCTGCGTGGCCTGGAAACCGGCATCGACGGCCTGAGCGAACGCAGCAGCGACCGCGATGAAATCATCGAAGAAATCGGCGAGGCCGGGCCCGAGCGCATCCTCTTCGTAGCCGATGCCTTTCGC
>JAYUQE010000037.1:0-5834 GCA_043756905.1 Burkholderiales bacterium
GTGGGCACGGGTTTATCGGTCTGTGCAGGCATCGAAGGCTCCTTCGGTTGGACTTGGGTAGTCAGTTTTGACTACCAGCCAAGTCTAGCAGCAAGCGGCGCACTTTATCGTTTTGGGCAGCCACGAAATGCTACATTATATATAGCTAGTTACGCTATTTATACGCGGGCCACAAGGCTATTTGATTGACAATTTGATGAATTTTTGCAGAATTTGTATAAAAATTAACTTCCAGGTTAATTTTTAACTTCACGCTAGGTTTTGGCGATGCGCTCGACCATCTCCACCGCAAACGCCGTAAACGCCTGAGCACCTTTGCTCGACGGGTCAAACACCACACCCGGCAGGCCGTAGCTCGGTGCCTCGGCCAGACGCACATTGCGCGGAATGACGGTGTTGAACACCTTGTCGCCAAAGTGCGATTTAAGCTGATCACTCACCTGCTGCTGCAAGGTGATGCGCGGGTCAAACATGACGCGCAGCAGGCCGATGATGGCAAGCTCTTTGTTCAAATTGGCGTGGACCTGCTTGATGGTGTTGACCAGGTCGGTCAGGCCTTCGAGCGCGAAGTACTCGCACTGCATCGGCACAATCACGCCGTGCGCGCAGCACAGGCCGTTGAGCGTGAGCAATGACAGCGACGGCGGGCAGTCGATCAGGATGAAGTCGTAGTCGTCCGCCACTTCAGCCAGCGCGGTTTTCAGCCGACGTTCGCGTTGTTCGACCGTTACCAGCTCCAGCTCGGCACCCGACAACTCGCGGTTGGCACCCAAAATATCGTAGCTGCAACCGGCCTCAATCAGCTTGTCGCTTTTAACGCGGGCTTCGCGCACCGGTGCGGACTCCAACAACACGTCGTAAATGGATTTGTCGAGCTTGCGCTTGTCCACGCCCGAGCCCATGGTGGCATTGCCCTGCGGGTCCAAATCCACCAGCAGCACGCGCTGGCCGCGCAGGGCCAGGCCGGCGGCCAGGTTGACGCAGGTGGTGGTCTTGCCCACGCCGCCCTTTTGATTCGCAATGCAAAAGATGCGCGGCATGGTCAGTCTCGTACGAGGCGCAGGCCAAAGGCGATGAGCAAGCCACCCGCCAGCCGCTGCAACCAGCGCGCCAGGCCCTGGTGAGCGCGCACGCGCTGGGCAATAGCGCCTGCAAAGGCGCACAAGGCCAGGCAATAGGCGGCCGTGATGGCGGCGATGGTCAACGCCATGGCGGCAAAGGTGGGCAGCCCCTGGTGACGAGTGGGGTCGATGAACAGCGGGAAGAACGCCATGTAGAAGACGATGGCCTTGGGGTTGAGCAAGGTGATGAAAAAGGCCTGGCGGGCATAGTGATGTGGCTGGATACGCACCGGGCTGGCCCCTTCGGCGCTGCGGGCAAAGATCAACTTCAACCCGACCCAGGCCAGGTAGGCCGCGCCGGCGACCTGGATCGCCTTGAACCAGGCCGGGTGCGCGGCCAGCAAAGCGGCCACGCCGGCCACGGCCAGCCACATCAGCACCTGGTCGCCCACGATGACACCGACCGTGGCGGCGGCGCCGCCGCGCAAGCCGCCCTTGGCCGTGGCGCTGAGCAGGGTAAAGGTGCCGGGCCCGGGCAGGGCCAGGAACAGCAGGATGGCGGCGCAAAAGGCGCCGTAATCGGCAATGCCGAACATGGGGGCAGGTGATTTTGGGTGATCAGGCGGCACCGGCAGCCTGCTGCGCAAGCGCGTGGCCAAGGCCCGAAAGGTCGCTAGGGTAGCTCAGTTCCCTGTGCGCTCAGCACCCTGCGCCAGCTCTCGGCTTGTGCGGCCGAATCCAGACCAGGCAGCGTTGCGCGTCCAGCTCGGGAACAACGATTTGTTCCACGTGAAACACGGCCACTTCGGGCGGCAAGGCGGCCAACTCGTCGGCCGGCGGCTTGCCCTTCATGGCTGCCCACACGCCGGCGGTTGCGAGGTGACTTGCAGTCAAGGCGGTGAAGTCCACCAACGACGCAAAGGCCCGTGAAATGACCAAATCGGCTTGCTGGGTGGCCAGTCTTTCCACGCGCGCATGCACCGTTGCCAGGTTGTGCAGCCCCAGTGCGCCCGCGGCCTGGCGGATGAACGCGCACTTCTTGGCCACGGCGTCCACGCAGGTCAGGCGCCAGTTTGGCTGCATCACTGCCAGCACCAAGCCGGGCAGCCCGCCGCCGCTACCCACATCCAGCACATGCGGCGCCGGGCAAGTGGCAAGGTGCAGGCGCAGCGCGGGCACCACGGCCAGGCTGTCCAACAGGTGGTGGGTGAACATGGCGCTGCGCTCACGCACGGCGCTCAGGTTGTGGGTGCGGTTCCAGTGTTGCAGCAGGGCCAAGTAAGCCAGGAGTTGCTGCGCCTGGGGCGCGGTCATGTCCAGGCCCAGCGCCGCCGCCGCTACCAACAGTCGCGCCTGGTCGCCACCTGCGGGCGCGTCAGGCGGCATCGGCAAGGGGCTTGGTGAGCGTGACGCTGGCCACGGCGCCCTCGCCCGCCACGGGCTGCGCAAGGACCGACAAGCGCCTTTTCTTCAGGTGCACCAACAACAGCGAAATCGCAGCCGGCGTGACGCCAGAAATGCGCGACGCCTGGCCCAGCGTCTGTGGCCGCTGTTGGCTGAGCTTGTGCCGCACTTCGAATGACAAAGCCTTGACCTGGCCGTAGTCCAAGTCGGCCGGCAGCTTCAGGCTTTCATGGCCGGCGGCACGCTCGATTTCTTCCCCCTGCTTGTTGATGTAGCCGGCGTACTTGGTGGCCACTTCCACTTGCTCGATGACAGCGGCGGCAAATGAATCACCCCACTCGGCGACGAGTGTTTCACGTGAAACAGCCAAACCTGGGTGTGCGATGGCGTCGATCTCAGCCAGCAGGTCGAAGTTAACCGCCGGGCGCCGCAACAGGTCAGCCAGGCTGTGCTCATGCTCCAGCGCCTTGCCGAGCAGCCGTTCGGCGTCGCCAGCCGGCAGCAAGCCCGGGTGCACCCAGGTGCGCTTCAGGCGCTCGGCCTCGCGTGCCACCGCCTCACGTTTGCGGCTGAAGGCTGCCCAGCGCACGTCATCCACCAAACCCAGGTTTCGGCCCAGTTCGGTGAGCCGCGCATCGGCGTTGTCTTCGCGCAGTTGCAGCCGGTATTCGGCGCGGCTGGTGAACATGCGGTAAGGCTCGGTCACGCCCTTGGTCACCAGGTCGTCAACCAGCACGCCGAGATAGGCCTGGTGGCGGCCCAGCACCAGGGGCTCGCGGCCCTGCACCTGCAGTGCCGCATTGACCCCGGCGTACAGGCCCTGCGCGGCTGCCTCTTCATAGCCGGTGGTGCCGTTGATCTGGCCGGCGAAGAACAGGCCGCCGATGGCGCGGGTTTCGAAGTTCGACTTCAGTTCACGCGGGTCGAAGTAGTCGTACTCGATGGCATAGCCCGGGCGCAGGATGTGGGCCTGCTCCAGGCCCACCATTGAGCGCACAGCGGCAAGTTGCACGTCGAACGGCAGCGAGGTGGAAATACCGTTGGGGTAGACCTCGTGCGTGGTCAGGCCTTCGGGCTCCAGAAAGATCTGGTGCGCGCTCTTGTCGGCAAAGCGGTTGACCTTGTCTTCGATGCTCGGGCAGTAACGCGGCCCGATGCCTTCGATCACGCCCGTGAACATCGGGCTGCGGTCAAAGCCTGAACGAATGATCTCGTGCGTGCGCTCGTTGGTGTGGGTGATCCAGCATGGCACCTGGCGCGGGTGCTGGGAAGCATGGCCCATGAAGCTGAACACCGGCACCGGGTTCAAGTCGCCCGGTTGCTCAACCAGGCGCGAAAAATCAATCGACCGCCCGTCGATGCGCGGCGGCGTTCCGGTCTTCAAGCGCCCCTGCGGCAGCTTCAGCTCCTTCAGCCGCGCCGACAACGAAAGCGCTGGTGGGTCGCCGGCCCGCCCGGCGCTGTAGTTCTGTAAACCCACATGGATGCGGCCATCCAGAAACGTACCCGCCGTGAGTACGACGGTCTTTGCGCGAAAGCGAATGCCCACTTGTGTGACGGCGCCGACGACCCGGTCACCTTCGACCATCAGGTCGTCCACCGCCTGCTGGAACAGCCACAGGTTCGCCTGGTTTTCCAGCCGGTGGCGAATGGCGGCGCGGTACAGCACCCGATCCGCCTGCGCCCGCGTGGCGCGCACGGCCGGGCCCTTGCTGGAATTGAGGATGCGAAATTGAATGCCGGCTTCGTCGGTGGCCGCGGCCATGGCGCCGCCGAGCGCGTCGATCTCCTTGACCAGATGGCCCTTGCCGATGCCGCCGATCGACGGGTTGCAACTCATCTGCCCCAGCGTTTCGATGCTGTGGCTGAGCAGCAAGGTGGCGCAGCCCATGCGCGCCGCGGCCAGCGCGGCCTCGGTGCCCGCATGGCCGCCACCGACCACGATGACGTCAAATTCTTTGGGATGGATCACACCGGCCGCCTTGCACACAAAGGGGCGCGATTTTAGGCGGCCACCGCCTGCGCGTGCAGCTTGTGCGTTGCTCGTTCTGGCCGCTGCGCCGTCAGTGCCGCTCAGCTCACGCCCACGCGCTGCAAGTCCTGCAACACCCGCCCGCCTTGCAGCGACACCACCCGCCCCGCGCTGGCAATCGTCTCGGGCCGGTGCGCCACGATCACGCGGGTGAGCGTGAGCTGGCGGATGGCCGCGTTGACGGCGCGCTCGCGCTCGACATCGAGCGAACTGGTGGCCTCATCGAGCAGCAGCATGCGCGGGCGTTTGTACAGCGCGCGTGCCAGCAAAATGCGCTGACGCTGGCCGCCTGACAGGCTGGAGCCCATGTCGGCAATCAGGCTGTGATAGCCCATCGGCATGGCCTCGATCTCCTCGTGCACCGAGGCCAGTCGTGCGCACTCTTCAACCCAGGCCGAATCGGGCTGCGCAGCGAAGAAGCAGATGTTGTCGGCCACCGAGCCGGCGAACAGCGGCTCGTCTTGCATCACCACACCGACCTGGTCGCGCCAGGCGTGCAGCCCCAGGCGCGCCAACGGCACACCGTCGATCAAGACTTCGCCGGCGGTGGGTGCGTGCACGCCCAACATCAGCTTGAGCAGCGTGGTCTTGCCGCAGCCCGAAGGGCCGACCACGGCCACCGATTCGCCATGCTCAATGCGCAAGTCGAGGTGGCTGAGAACATCAGGCTCACCGTCGGCGTAGCGAAAACTCACGCCGCGCAGCTCGATCGCCGGCGCGCCCTCGCGCGGGCGCGGGCGGTGCTGCGCGGCACTTGGCGCGCCGTCTTGCTCGGGCGCAGCCAACACGATGTCGGCCAGGCGCTCGCCTTGCAGCTTGAGCATCTTCAATTCCACCGCCTTGTCGATCAGGCCCGAGAAGCGGGTGGCGAACTGCTCCTTGTAGGCGATGAACGCGAACAACATGCCCACCGTGAGGTGCTGGTCCAGCACCAGCAGCGCGCCCAGCCACAGCACCGCCACGCGCTCCAGGCCGAACAGCAGCCGGTGCAGCACGGCGAACAACAGTTCGAGCTTGCGCGTGGCCACCTCGGCGTTCATGGCGTCGACCACCAGGTTGGCAAAGCGCGCATGGCGCTGCGCCTGTGCATTGAAAAGTTTGATCGCCTGCACCCCGCGCAGCGACTCCAGGAAGTGCGAGGCCTTGCGCGATTCGTGCACCAGCGCTTCTTCGGTGGCCGCGCGCAGCGGGCGGAAGAACGCCCAGCGCAGCAGGCCATAGGCCGCCGCCGCACCCAGCGCCACGGCCATCAGCGTGCCGCTGTACAGCCACATCATGGCCAGCGTCAGCACCACCAGCAGGCCGTCGAGCAGGGCCTCAATGAAGCTGGTGGTCAG
>JAYUQE010000038.1:0-16886 GCA_043756905.1 Burkholderiales bacterium
CTTGCCGCACAAAAAGTGCGGCTGCGGGTCTGCGCCTAGCCTGGCGAAAAAATCCATCGATTTCATTTCGTAATGCCTTTGGTGAAACGGACTACTAGTCTGCATCGAACCGCAGGGCCAAACAACGCTGCTGCTGGGCGGTTTTGACGACGCGACCGAGGCCCAGCAGTGGTGTGACCGACTTGCCGCCTTGTTCAAGGCGCCACCTCTGGGGCCGCCGCCGTAGCCGGACGATGCGGCACTGCGCAAGGCCCTGCGCGCCGGGCCGGTCTGCTCGCAATCGGCTGCCGTCAAAAGATGATCCTGAACACCAGCCACATATAAAGCAGGCTGGCGGCAGTTGCCGCACTCAGCAGCCAGGCCGCCCAGAACCAGACCCACCTCGCGCCGTGGCGAGCAGCGACCAGGCAGGCCAGCGCCAGGCCCGCCAACACCAGCAGCAGCAGTACACCGGGCCAGTGGGCGCCACTGTCGGGGTTGATGGCCAGTGCCAACGTCGAGCCTGCGGTGCACAAACCCAGCACCGCGGCATTGGCCAGATGGGCGCGGCGCCGTTGGCGCTTCAGGGCTGCCAGGATACCCAGCAGGCAGCCCGTGGTGCACAGCACGGCCAGCAAGGCCAACAATTGTTCGAGCAAGTCGACACCTCGGTGCACAGGGCCGCTCACGGGGGCCGCGGCGGCCGACGATGAACGATGTGTTCGAGTGTACGGACTGGCGCTTCGTGAGGGTATCTCCCCGTGCGCGGCCGAGCGCCGCACCGTACACCGTTTGCTTCACCACCCCCTCTTCAAAACGGAGCAGACAGATGAATCGACACTCCCCCTCATGGGCCCGTTGTGCCGCCCGTGGCGCAGTAGGCTTGCTTGTGCTGCTGATCGCCGCGTGCGGCGGCGGTACCGTTGGTTCTTCAGCGCCCACCGAGTCGGCACTGGCTGCTGGCGGGCCGAACAAACCAGCGCAGGCCCAAGGGGAATCGCAAGCGCAAGAGTCGCAACCCCAGTTACCGCCGTTCAACTTCGACATCAAGACGTTGTCCAACCGCGCTGACCTGATCAGCGGCGGCGATGCCTTGGTTGAAGTGCAGGTGCCCAAGACGGTGCCGATGAAGAAGGTGGTGCTCAGGCTCAACGGCGTTGATGTGAGCGATGCCTTCGTGGCCGACGAAGCGGCGCGCACCTATCGCGGCGTGCTCACCGGTCTGGTGGTGGGCAAGAACTTTTTTGTCGCTGATGCCAACGGCCTGGGCAAGGGCCGGCCCTGGGCCAGCCTGACGATCACCAACCACCCGCGCGGCGGCCCGGTGCTGCTGAGCGCGCAGACCACGCCGTGGATTTGCGCCACGCCGGCACCGGTGGCCGAAGTGGGCAATACGCCCGCGTCCAACGCCAGCGGCCTGAGCACCCCGGCGGTGGACGCGCAATGCAACATCGCCACCGAATTCAAGCTGTTCTATCGCACCACGGCGGCGGCGTGCTCCACCGCCCTGCCCGACCCGAACCCACCCGCCCTGCCCGCGGCCAACAACTGCTTCAAGCCCTACACCGTGGGCAGCACGCCGGCCGACCTGGCCAGCACCACCACAACCGATGGCCGCAGCGTGCCCTACATCGTGCGTGTGGAACGCGGCACGTTGAACCGCGGCATCTACGACATTGCCGTGCTGTACGACCCGGGCAGCACCACACCTTGGACGGCGCTCACGCCGCAGCCGCAATGGAACGGCAAGGTGGTGTACAGCTTTGGTGCTTCCACCGGCCAGCCGCGCCTGCAAGGACGCAGCAGCCAGAACTGGGCCGACCAGGCGGCGCTGTCGCGCGGTTTCATGGTGGTGGATCACAGCCTGACCGATTCGTCGTTGAACTCGAACCGCTTTCTGGTTTCAGAGACGGCGATGATGATGAAGGAGCACATCACCGACCGCTACGGTCCGATCAAATACATGATGGGCAACGGCTGCTCTGGTGGCTCGATCCAGCAGAACACGATGGCGTCGATCTTCCCTGGCCTGCTCGACGGTATTCAACCCAGTTGCGACTACCCCGACTCCATCACCACCGGGCTGGAGGTGATCGACTGCGTGTTGCTGGTGAACTTCTACGCCGGCCCCGATTGGGCGGCGTTGACGGCCGGGCTGACCCAGGTACAGATCAATGCCAAGAAGGCCGCCATCAACGGCCACCTCGACCAGCTTGGCTGCCAATCCTGGAACAACGCCTTCGGCTTCAACAACAAGCCGGGCAACTACATGCCGGTCTTGGTGGTCAACAACACCACCGGTGCCATCGCGCCATCGGGCGCGCCGCGCAACAACTGCCGGCTGCCGCCCGCATTGGTCTACCACCCAGTGACCAACCCCAGCGGCACGCGCTGCGGCGATGCCGACCTGTCAACCGCGGTGTGGGGCAGCACCGCGGGCATCGCCCCGGGCAGCACGCGCGCCATGCAAACCGGTGACAACACCGGCATCCAGTACGGTCTGAAGGCGCTGCTGAACAGCGCCATCACGGCCGAAGAATTCGTCACGCTGAACGAAAAGGTCGGTGGCATGGATGCTGATTCGAACCGCATGTCGGCACGCTCGGCGGCCGACCTGCCGGCATTGGCCACGGCTTACCGGGCCGGCATCGTGGCCAGCGGAAAAAACCTGGGCAAGCTGCCGATCATCGATTCGCGCGGTTATGACGAACAGGGTATTCACTTCATCTGGCGCAGCTTCGCCGAGCGCGAGCGCATCGCCGCGGCCAATGGCGGCAACTTCGGCAACCAAGTGATGTGGCGCTACGGCACTGGCTTGTTGCCGGGCACGGCGGCGCAGGTGAATGCAGTGACCCTGGAGTCGCTGTTAACGATGGATGTGTGGCTGTCGAACCTGCTGGTCACCGCGCCCAAGGCGACGCAGAACTCGGTGCGCACGCAGGCCCAGGTGATTGCCGCCAAGCCAGCCACCGCCTTCGATTTGTGCTACCTCACGGGCGACGCCAACTTCACCACCAAGGTCACCGACATGGCGTTATGCGACGCTGACGCGAGGCTGGCCAAGCACGAGTCGCCGCGCCAGGTGGCCGGCGGCTCGCTGCAAGAGAACGTGCTGAAGTGCCAGCTCAAGCCGGTGATCCCGGCCGACTATGCGCCGGTGGCGTTCAGCGGCGCGCAGTGGGCGCGCATGCAGGCCACGTTTGCCAACGGCGTGTGCGACTGGAGCAAGCCGGGCGTGGGCCAGCAAGAAGCGCTGTCGCCGCTCACGTTCGCCGCCGGCCCGGGCGGGCAGCCGCTGCCGCCGGCACCGGTGGCGCGCGGGCTGTGATGCGTCGGCGCTGGGAGTCTGAATCAACGGCGCACGGTGACCGCTGGTCATTGCGCGCCGGTTTGCGGGCGCCGGGGCTGACGGCAACTTCGTCAGCCGCGGAAAGTTGGCTGTGCATGGTGGCCGCGCAATGAAGTGGGGCCCGGCCGCAAGCAATGCAGCCAGGCCCCAAGCCAAAAACCCGTCAGACGTTAGCGGTTGGGCAACAGCAGGTCGCGCTGCGTCAAGGCATTGCGGATGTGCAGCAAGTCACCCGCATCAATGATGCGGTCGCTCAACTTGGGCGTGACGCAGCTGAAATTGGCCGCGCTGTTGACATTGCCGCTGCCGCTGTACACCGCTTGTGCCGGATACGGGCACACCGGCCGCTGGCGCACCGGTGTACCGGCCGCGTTGAAGCTCGACGCGACGATCTTCTCGGGGGCCACGCCTTGCTCCACCCACTTGATCATCGCGCTCACGGCATGCGTGTCGGCGTTGCGATAGGCCTTCGGCGGCTCGGGCGCGCCGCCACCAATGGCGCTGGGCCCGGTGCTGCCGCCGCAATGGCCCACCGCGGGCAGCATGAACAGGCGGTGGAATTCGCGCACCCGGTCACCAAAGGCCTGTGAGGTGGCGGCCACGACTTGGGGCTTGAGTTTGTCGATGTGGATGTTGAAGGCGTGGTTGGGCAGCGACTTCAGCTTTTCAAACTGCGTTAACGCATGAAAGTAGCCAATGGAGCCATCGGGCGGCACCACGGAATCGTTCCAGCCGTGGTACTGGATGATCTTGCCGCCGCGGCTGCGAAAGGCCGTGAGGTCGGGGCTGGGTGCTGCGGTAATGGGCGTCAAGGCCTGTTTCACGGCGTCGTAGTGGTCTGAAAAATTCAGGTCATTGCGCCAATTGAACGGCGGGCTCAGCACCGAATAGACGTAGTGGCCGATGAAGGGGCCGTAGCCGCCGTTGTCGGCGAACAGCGGGCTCCAGTCGGCCTCGGAACCGAGGCGCGCGCCGGTGTAGCGCTGCACGCCGGCTTCGCTGGTGGTGCCCGCATACATGGCCTTGAAGACGGCGAGTTCGGTGGCGTTGAGCGTGCCGTCGCCGGCCGGGCCAACGGTTTCAATGTCGAAGTGGCAGGCGCGCGGGTTGGTGATCTGGCCGTCGACCAGGCCATCGGCCGCGTCGCAGGCCTGCACCACACGCTGGGTGACGGCCTGACGCTTGGCCACGCTCACCGAAGGCGGGCCAAAGGCGGTTGCGGGCGTGAGGTGCTTGCCCGTCCACAGCAGCCACATCAACAAGTCGGGGTAGAAGTTCGATGGCGCGCCGGCCACGATGCCGTCAAAAAGCAGCGGGTAGTTCTGCGCCATCATCAGCGCCTGGCGCCCGCCGTTGGAGCAGCCCTCAAAGTACGAATACGCCACCGGCTTGTCGTAAAAAGCCCGGCTCAGCGCCTTGGCGGCCGTGGCCACCGAGTAGTGCGCGCGCAGGCCCCAGTCTTTCACCTTCTCGGGGCGATTCAGCGTCCAGGCCGCTGATTCGCCGCCGTCGTGGCCCATGTTGCTGCCGGCACTCACGAAACCGTCGCCCACGTCTTGCGCCAGCCGCGCATAGGGCGTGAAACCCGCATAGCCGCCGGTGCCATTGACCTTCAGGCGCTGCGACCAGTCGGCCACGCTCGGCGGCAACCAGACCTCGAACTTGATCTCGGAATCGAACGATGGCCGCGCTGTGCCTTGCACGCGGCAGAACGGCACCGTGATGGCCACGCCGCTGATGGTGGCCGGCGGCGTGACGGCCACCGCCGCGGTGATGGTGGCGTCTGCGGTGGTCACGCCTGCCAGGGCGGCACATGGCCCCGCAGCGTTGGCGGTACCCGCCATGGCGGCCAGGCTCAATATCGCAGCGGCCTGTGCCGCGCGAAAGCCGGGTGCCATGCGCGGTGGCAGCCGGTGCGGCCAACGTGCGGGGTTGGGAAGTGAAGGCAACATGTCCATCCTCTGTTGTGTGCGGGTTGGTGCTACGCCGGGCGCAGCCATCCAAGTGTGCACGGCGCCGCAGGCCACACCGCACGGGTATGCCCGCGCCCGGCCACCTCTAATTTGAGGCAGACCCATCGCCACGCCAACACCATGCGCCCGCATAGCATCGCCCCATGCCCTTGAAAAGCTTTGGTGAACGCGCCCGCGGAGATCGGCTTGAACGCATGCGTGCCAGCCCCTTGTGGCTGGAACAGACCACCGAGCAGGGCGACAACCGCGCGGGCTTTCGCAACCTGCACCCCATTCGCCCGGGGCTGCGCAACGCCAGCGCGCCTCGGCCATCGTTGAGCGACTTCCTGTGCGGCGGCACGCGCCGAGTGCCCAGCGCGCCACTGCCCGCCGTCAGCCCGATTGACGCCTGGCGCCAGGCACCAAGCAGCGGCCTGCGGGCCACCTGGCTGGGCCACTCCACGGTGCTGATCGAGCTGCATGACGGCCAACGCCTCGTGCGCCTGCTCACCGACCCGGTGTGGGGCCTGCGCGCATCACCTTCACAACTGGCCGGGCCGAAGCGCTTTCAACCGGTGCCCGTGGCGCTGAAGGCGCTGCCGCCGATCGATGCCGTGCTGCTGTCGCACGACCACTACGACCACCTGTGCATGCCCACCGTGCGCGCGCTGGCCAAGACCGGCGTGCCTTTCATCACCTCGCTGGGCGTGGGCGCGCACCTGGAAGCCTTCGGCGTGGCGGCGCAACACATCACCGAGCTTGATTGGTGGCAAAGCCATCGCCTGCCTAACTGCGACGTGGAGGTGACGGCCGCACCCTCGCAGCATTTTTCCGGACGCGGCCTGAAGGATCGCAATGCCACGCTGTGGTCGTCACTCGTTGTACGCAGCGCGCGCCACCGCATTTTCTTCAGTGGCGACACCGGGTTAACGGATCAGTACAGCCAGATCCGCCGGCGCCTGGGCCCATTTGACCTGGTGCTGCTGGAAGTGGGCGCTTATCACCCAAGCTGGGGCGACATTCACCTGGGCCCAGACAACGCGCTCGAAGCCCTGGCCCTGCTCGGCGGCGGCGCCTTCTTGCCGGTGCACTGGGGCACCTTCAGCCTGGCCCTGCACGCCTGGGACGACCCGGCTGAAACCCTGCTGCGCCTGGCCCCACCGCGCGGCGTGCACCTGTTGATGCCGCAATTGGGCCAGGCGGTGGAGCCGGCGCGGGTGCACAGCGTGACACCCTGGTGGCGCCAGGTTGATGTGCGCGGGGCCGGGCCCGTCGAGCCGATGAGCTGGCCCAAGGCGCTGCCGTTTCCGCTGGATTGAGTTGTTTGATCTGGTTCGGATTTTTGTTTGACGCATGCCGAATTGCGTTCAAGCGCTTGGCAGCGAACGGTGGCTTCGGGCCAGAATGGAAGTGTGGAGTGCGGCTCAGTCAAGGTCGACACAGCGGCTGCGCCGGGTTGGCGACAATCCGGCCATGACCCTCACCGAGCTCAAGTACATCGTCGCCGTCGCCCGCGAGAAACATTTCGGCCGCGCCGCCGAGGCCTGCTTCGTTTCGCAGCCCACGCTCAGCGTGGCCATCAAGAAGCTCGAGGTCGAGCTCGACGTGAAGATCTTCGAGCGCGGCAACTCCGAGGTGAGCATGACGCCGCTAGGTGAGCAGATCGTGCGCCAGGCGCAGCAGGTCATCGAGCAGGCGCAGGCCATCCGCGAGATCGCCAAGCTCGGCAAGGACCCGGTGAGCGGCCCGCTGCGCCTGGGCGTGATCTACACCATCGGGCCCTACCTGCTGCCCGACCTGGTGAAGCAGGCCATCGACCGTGTGCCGCAGATGCCGCTGATGCTGCAGGAGAACTTCACCGCCAAGCTGCTGGACATGCTGCGCCTGGGCGATCTCGACTGCGCCATCATGGCCGAGCCCTTCCCCGACACCGGCCTGGCCGTGGCGCCGCTGTACGACGAACCCTTCCTCGCCGCGGTGCCCGCCAGCCACCCCGTCGCGAAGCGCAAGAGCATCACGGCCGAGGAACTGAAGAACGAGACCATGCTGCTGCTGGGCACCGACCACTGCTTCCGCGACCACGTGCTTGAGGTCTGCCCCGAGTACGCCCGTTTTGCCAGCAACGCCCAGGGCATGCGCAAGAGTTTTGAAGGCAGCAGCCTGGAAACCATCAAGTACATGGTGGCCTCGGGCATGGGCGTGACAGTGGTGCCGCAACTCAGCGTGCCGGCCGAGAAGCAGCCGCACATCCGCTACGTGAAGCTCAGCGCGCCGGTGCCCACGCGCCGTGTCGTGCTGGCCTGGCGCCGCACCTTCCCGCGCTACGAGGCCATCGCGGCACTGCGCAACTGCATCTACGCCTGCGAACTGCCGGGCGTGCAGCGGCTGACGGCCTGAACCACGGGCGGCCGCGCCGCCGCTGGCGGCGTGGAACTATGGCGGCGATAGACCCCGTGGCTATCGAACCCTTTGAGTCAATTGCGTTGACCCACTGCGGCCCGCTTTCAAAAAGTGGCTGCGGTTCACCACTCACGCACAGCCCGGAGACGATCATGACCCAGACCCTCACCCCCACGGCGGGCTCTTCGTTCGCCTGAGCTGGCACGCCGGCTGCACCTATCGCATCCACGACGGCCGCGGTGGCGCCGGCACCGGCGCGCAGCGCTTCGCGCCACTGAACAGCTGGCCCGACAACGGCAACCTCGACAAGGCGCGCCGCCTGCTGTGGCCCGTCAAGCAGAAGTACGGCCGCAAGCTCTCGTGGGTCGACCTCATCGTGCTGGCCGGCATCGTGGCCATGGACTCGATGGGTTTCAAGACCTTCGGCTTCGCCGGTGGCCGCCCCGACATCTGGGAACCCGAGGAAGACACCCACTTGGGCATGGAAACGAATTGGCTGGCCACCAGCGACCAGCCGAACGGCCGCTACCTCGAAGGCCGCGCGCGCAAAACCGGCGAACTGCGGTGGACGGGCACCGTGGTCGACCTCGTCTTCAGCTTGAACTCGCAGTTGCGGGCGGTGGCCGAGGTCTATGCCGCCAGCGACGCGCAGGGCAAGTTCGTCAGTGACTTCGTGGCGGCGTGGAACAAGGTGATGAACCTCGACCGTTTCGACCTCGCCTGACGTCAGCGCGCCACGGCCATCGTTGAGCGACTTCCCGTGCGCCGGCACGCGCCGCGTGCCCAGCGCGCCGCTCCCCGCAGTCAGCCCGATTGACGCCTGGCGCCTGGCTCCTGGCTCCTGGCGCCAGGCACCCGGCAGCGGCCTGCGAGCCACCTGGCTGGGCCACCTCACCGTGTTGATCGATCTGCATGACCGCCAACGCCTGGTGCGCCGGCTCACCGACCCGGTGTGAGGCCTGCGGGCCTCGCCCTCGCCCTCGCAATTGGCGCGCCGAAGCGCTTTGCGCCGGCGCCCGTGGCGCTGAAGGCCTTGTTGCCAATCGATGCGGTGCTGCTGTCGCACGACCACTGCGACCACCTGTGCATGCCCACCGCGCGCATGCTGGCCAAGCGGCCGTGGCTTGAAGGATCGCAATGCCACGCTGTGGTAGCCGCTCGTGGTGCGCAGCGCGCGCCACCGCGTCTTCCTCAGCGGCGACACCGGGTTAACGGAACAGTACAGCCAGATCCGCCAGCGCCTGGGCCCGCTTGATCTGCTGCTGCCCAAGGTTGGCGCTTTTCCCTAAGCTGGGGCGACATTCACCTGGGCCCTGACAACGCGCTCGAAGCCCTGGCCCTTCTCGGCGGTGGCGCCTTCTTGCCGGTGCACTGGGGCACCTTCAGCCTGGCCCTGCACGCCTGGGACAAACCCGCTGAAACCCTGCTGCGCCTGGCCCCGCCGCGCGGCGTGCACCTGCTGATGCCGCAGTTGGGGCAGGCGCTGGAGCCGGCGCAGATGCACAGCGTGACGCCCTGGTGGCGCCAGGTTGATGTGCGCGGGGCCGGGCCGGTCGAGGCGATGAACTGGTCCAAGGCGCTGCCGTTTCCGTTGGATTGAGGTGTTTGATCTGGCATGGATCTTTGTTTGACTCATACCGAGTCGTGCTCAATTGCGTAGTAGCGAACTGTGGCTCCGGGGCACCAGGGAATTGTGGGGCGCCGAGCGGGCAATGTGAGCAACTTGCGTTGCAGTGGTCATCGATGCCGGCGAAATGGTCGACAGCGCTCGACCCAAACTTGCCCGTGGGATGAGGGAATTTGCCGCTCGGAACCGGTCACTCAGGGGCGTGCTGATCGATCCACTCTCCCAGCCAGCACCCCCGAGCCCTGCCGCGCGTCGAACGGACATGACCTGCTCCGCGCGGGTACCACTGGAGGATGACGGGTCACAGGTGCAAGACTGATGAACGCGACAGGCCCGTAACCGCAACCCCGATGCAACCGCACCAGCACAAACACATCCGCACAGTGGACCTGGCCACCCCAAGGTCACGAAAAGTGGCCAATTAGCGAACGATCCTCGTCCCCAATTCTACGGATGACAGGCTGATACGCGGAGCGCCCAGTACGTGGGCGGGTGGATGTACCCCCGTCGTGGCCCGTGTCTGAGCTCATGCACCGATGCGTGGCTTTCCCGCCGGGCGCGTAACGGTTAACTGGAGTCGACATGAGTAATACAGCCATGCCAGCGGCAACGATGATGGAAGCCGGAACCGCAGGCCAACCAATGCCTTCGGGCGACATGAATGCGTCCCAGGGAATGCCCCAAGAGACCACGGACACCGCAGCCGCGCCCGGCGAGATGCCGGGCGGCACGATGGGATCGGACGCGACGACGGTTGGTGGAGCGCAGGGCAAGCGCGTGCTGGTGGAGTTGCGCGTCAGCACGACAGCTCGTGCGGCTGCCGGCGCAGCTTTGTCGTTGCCCGGCCTGACCATCGATTCGACCTACGAACCCGTGCCCATGAAAG
This sequence comes from Burkholderiales bacterium, assembly GCA_043756905.1. Lineage (GTDB taxonomy): Bacteria > Pseudomonadota > Gammaproteobacteria > Burkholderiales > Burkholderiaceae_C > Rubrivivax. The sequence goes on from JAYUQE010000038.1 coordinate 10,194, forward strand.
CCTCACCAGCCCCAGCCGGCGCGGGCGCCACGACCGCAGGCGCCGAGGCTGCGGCGGCGAAGGAAGAGACCGTGATCGTTCGGGCATTCGTCGATCCGAGTCGCATCGACGAGTTGAAGGCCGATCCCGACGTCGTTAACGTCTGGTCCGACGGCAAGATCGAGCCCTTCGGCGCCATGCTTGAGGACGAGCAGGCGACCCTCGCCGAAACCAACGCCGACCGGCCGTTGCCACCCCCAACCCAACTACTCGAGGGCATGGCGGTCTGCCCGATCGGCACCTGCGATTGCACCCCCGGCACACCCAAGGGAACGATCGCCCAGGTGGCCACTTACCTGGGCGTCAACACGATCTGGAGCGCCGGCAAGCGCGGCGAGGGCGTCGTGGTCGGCGTTGTCGACGGCGGCATCCGGGCGGCCGGGCGCCCGATCAAGGCGGCGGAAGCGGGTCGGCCCACGCTGGGTCGTGTGATCGGCGGTTTTCCGGTGGCCGATTGGGGCACCACGGCTGCCGCCTGGAGCGACCACGGCATGATGTGCGGCACCGACGTGCTAGGTATGGCGCCCAACGCGCAGTTGTACGATTTGCGCATCTCCGGCGCAAGCAGCCACGACGCCACGCTGTCGACGGCGCTGGCCGCCTTCCAGTGGGCGATCGACCGGCACCGCGCCGACGGCACGCCGCATGTACTTTCCAACAGTTGGGGGATGTTCCAGAAGAACTGGGCGCCCGACTACACGACCGACCCGAACCATCCGTTCACGCGCAAGGTGGTGGAAGCCATCGACGAAGGCATCCTCGTGCTGTTTGCCGCCGGCAACTGCGGCGGCACCTGTCCGGACGGGCGCTGCGGCACCGACAACGGCCCAGGCAAGAGCATCTGGGGCGCGAACGGTCATCCGCGTGTGATCACCGTCGGTGCGGTGAACCGGAACGAGCAGTTCGTCGGCTACAGCAGCCAAGGCCCGGCGGCGCTCGACGCCAACAAGCCCGACTTCTGCTCGATCACCCACTTCACCGGGTACTTCAACAGCGACAGTGGTACCTCGGCTGCAACCCCGATCGCGGCGGGGGTGGTCGCGCTGCTGAAGCAGACCAAGCCGTCGCTGTCACAGGATCAGGCCAAGGCGGCATTGAAATCCACCGCCAAGGACATCGGTCCGGGCGGCTTCGACCAGCACTCGGGCGCAGGGATCATCCGGCCCAGTGCGGCCTTCTCCCAGGTGAACGTGGCGTCGTCGTGGAAGGGCTGGGAGAACCTGGGCGGCTTCTGCACCGACGGTGTGGGCGTGTCGTCATGGGCGCCGGGGCGGCTCGACTGCTTCGTGGTCGGCAACAACCGGCGCCTCTTCCACAAGTGGTACAGCGGCGGCTGGAGCGGCTGGGAAGACCTGGGCGGCAATATCTACTCCAACCCTGAGGCGGTGTCGTGGGGGACCAACCGCATTGATGTCTTCGCCATCGGTGGTGACCACGCGATGTGGCACCGCTGGTGGGACGGTGCAGCCTGGCGCGGCTGGGAGAGCCTGGGCGGCTTCTGCACCGACGGCGTGGGCGTGTCGTCATGGGCGCCGGGGCGGCTCGACTGCTTCGTCGTCGGCAACGACAGGCACCTCTATCACAAGTGGTTCAACGGCGCCTGGAGCGGCTGGGAGGATCTGGGCGGCAACATCTACTCGAACCCGACGGCGGTGTCGTGGGGGCCGAACCGCATTGACGTCTTCGCCATCGGCGGCGACCACGCGATGTGGCACCGTTGGTGGGACGGTGTGGCCTGGAGAGGCTGGGAAAGCCTGGGCGGCTTCTGCACCGACGGCGTGGGCGTGTCATCGTGGGCGCCTGGCCGGCTCGACTGCTTCGTCGTCGGCAACGACAGGCACCTGTTCCACAAGTGGTACAGCAGCGGCTGGAGCGGCTGGGAGGATCTGGGCGGCAACATCTATTCGAACCCGGCCGCCGTGTCGTGGATCTCGAATCGCATCGACGTCTTCGCAATCGGCGGTGACCACGCGATGTGGCATCGCTGGTACGACTAGTAGCCTGGGGTGACAAGGCCGGCTGCATTGCAAGTGCAGCCGGCGGCGCAGCAGTGACGGAACACCCAACGCAGGAAATCGAGTTTGACAAGCCCGCCTAGAGCTAGACTAAATGTGAGGTCGGGGTGACGGCCGCACCGTCGCAGCATTTTTCCGGCCGCGGCCTGAAGGATCGCAATGGCACCCCGTGGTCGTCACTCGTGGTGCGCACGCGGCGCCACCGCGTCTTCTTCAACGGCGACACCGGGTTAACGGATCAGTACAGCCAGATCCGCCAGCGCCTGGGGCCGTTTGATCTGGTGCTGCTGTAAGTGGGCGCCTTTCACCCGAGCTGGGGCGACATTCACCTCGGGCCTGACAACACGCTCGAAGCCCTGGCCCTGCTCGGCGGTGGCGCCTTTCTGCACGTGCACTGGGGCACCTTCAGCCTGGCCCTGCACGCCTGGGACGAACCCGCCGAGCCCCTGCTGCGCCTGGCGCCACCGCGCGGCGTGCATTGGATGCCGCAGTTGGGGCAGGCGGTGGAGCCGGCGCGCGTGCACAGCGTGACGCCCTGGTGGCGCCAGGTTGACGTGCGCGGGGCCGGGCCTATTGAGCCGGTGAGCTGGCCGAAGGCGCTGCCGTTTCCGCTGGATTGAGGTGTTTGATTTGGCGCAGGTTGCTTTCGTGATTCACGAGCCGCATCCACTTGGTCTGGTAACGCGGCTAGGTCTTTTTCTTCCACTGCGTGCTGAATTGCAAAGCCCGGTTGAAGGCGAACGGATCGCATTGCTTCGCGCCCATCGTCTTGCAGACGTCCGGCACGCGCCGGTTTTGCCGCGTCAAGGTTGGTTTAGACATTTCCAACGTGACCACGGTGCGATTGCCGACGTCGGCCAGCGCATAGGCGATGAGGAAGGGGTCGCGGCCGAGCTGTTCAGCTTCAGTGTCGGTCAGATTTGGCGCGTAGCCCTTGTTGATGACGCTCAGCACGAGCGCGGCGTTAACCTTCTCGTTGAGCACCAGGGCCTTCTTGATCGCCGCCGTTTGAATCCATCCGTAGAGCAAGTCTTTCGTGCCCGTCGGGCCGTCCTTAACTTCCTCAAAAATTTCCAGAGGCATCTTGACGTTGTCCAACTCGGCTTGATGCGCCAGCCATTCCCAAAACTCTGGCACGCCGTCGACGGGGTAGTAGGTGTTGTTGGCTGTGATGAGCGCGTTGGCATCAAGAAGGTAGAGCATCCATCACCCTCTTGCGCCATTGCGGCCAAGGCGGGCCGCTGCCTTAGCTGCCAATAGCGGATAGACGCTACGGGGCTTGACGCCGAGCACCTTGGCCGCCTTCACCGGCGTTAGCGCACCCGCCCCCATCGAACGCTCGACAAAACCAAGCAAAGCGCGGCCCAGGCGATGCCGCCTCAGGATGTAGTAGTTGGGGCCGTTCTCGCTGTCGCGGGCCTTCTCCTTTTGCGTCGTCCTTTCCTTTTGCCACAGCTTGAACAACGCCGCATCGAAAGCGCGCCAAGTCGCCAGGTCGATCCGTCGTGCTTTCAACAGGCCATAGGACACCATCGTGCGGCTCACGAACCGCTTGTTTGCGAAGGCCGTGATGAGTTCAATCGCGCGCGCCAGCGACGTGTCAATGCCGACGTTCAGCTCCCGCAGCTCTTCGGCCGGCAGCAAGAAGTTGCTCGCCACGTCGTTGCAGAAGCGCTCAATCACCTTCTCGAAACTGGTACCGCTCACGCCTGTCGTGCCAAGCCAGAGATGCGCAATTTCGTGGAGCAGCGTGAACGACCAGGCCGTACGTGCGTCCTGGTCATTGATGACGACGAACGGGGCGAACGAATCGGCGATGGCGAAGCCCCGGAAGGTTTCGACCGCGATGGCGCTGTGATGCGTGCCGAGGTTGCCCATTAGCAGCACGAAGACACCGGCACCTTCGGCCTGCGTGCGCAGGTAGGTGAAGGCGTCCTCGGCGCTCTTCTGGCTGCGGTATTCGGCCAGGTCGATGCCCAGTGTCTTCTTGATCGAAACCAGCACCGCATCGCTGCCATCATTCATCGTGTGGGAGCCGATGTAGCGCAGCGGCTTGGCTTCGTCTTCGTCTTCGGCCAACGCGCGAACGACGGCTTGCCGCGACCGCACGTCGCGGATGAGCGCATCAAGCAAGGCATCGTCGGCCCGCGTGCGGTCGGGTGGCAGCGTGCGGAAATCTTCCCCGCGCTCGCCGCGCTCGGGAGGCTTGGCCAAGTAGAAAGTTACCAGCGGCCGCCGGTAGACCTTGGCCATGTTGAGGAGTTGCGGGCGCGACGGCTCTTCCTCGCCTTGCTCTATCGCTTCAAGCTTGGCAGGCTTGATGCCGAGCGCCTTGGCCGCCGCATCCGCGTCAAGGCCAGCGGTTTCGCGCGCCCAACGGAATAGCTCGGCGTTCATGCCCTGCCTCGTGCTTCGGCGCGCTGCGCGCCATCAGCGGTGGCCGTGCTGCACGCGCGCACCTGTGCCATCGCGGTCTGTCGGATGCGCTGCCAGTCGGCACGTGTCAACGATTGCTCTTCACCTTTCAGGCTAGCCAGCAAAAGGGCCTCAAGCTGTACTTCGGCCTTGCGCTTCTCATCGGCGCGGATCAGCTCGCGCACGCACTCGCTCGCGCTGCTGTAGCGATCCGACGAAATCTGGCTGTCCACGAAGGCCTTGAGCGGTTCGGGCAGCGACATGTTCATGCTTTCCATGACGGCCTCGGCAGCATTGCTGCCCTGGCATGGACTCCAGGGCATGGCAAGAACTGCCATTCTGACACCACCCCCCATGTGGCCACAGATGGGTTAACGAAGCATTTTCGAGGGCTGCCAAGCACAGCCGGGGCCGGCGGTGGTACGGTGCCGTCAGCCGGGTAGACGAGTGTGATTTCATTCTGCCCGCCGGCCACATAGGCGTAGGCGTTGGACTCAAACGTTAGCCCGACCGCAAACTCGCCCTGGCCCACGCTGCGCAGCACGGTGGCCGCGGCGCTGGTGACCTTGATGTTCTGCGCCAGGCGCTTCAGGCCTTCAGCGCCGAGCATCCTTTCCACGCCCCACAGAATGGTCAGCGCGGTCGAGCTGTTGGCCGGGTCGGCGATGATCATCTTGTCCTTCAGGCGCGGGTCGAACAGGTCGGCCCAGGTCATGCGCAGCGGCACGCGTGCCAAGGCCGACGCGCTCGAGCGCTTCACCCACTTTTCGCTTGACCTGTTCAGCGCCTTGCTTGCGCGCGCGCAGGCCATAGGCCACGTTGTCGAACACGGTTTTGTCGGGGAACAGCGCGTAGTCCTGGAACACCATGCCAATGTCGCGCTGGTGGGCCGGCACGCTGGTGACGTCTTGGTCACCAAACCAGATGCGCCCGGCGCGCGCCGCCACAAAGCCGGCCAGGGTGCGCAGCAAGGTGGTCTTGCCGCACCCGCTGGGCCCGAGCAGCGTGAAGAACGAGCCGCGTTCGATGTGCAGTTGCAAGCCTTCGATCACCGGCTGCGTGCCATAGCCCACGCTCAGGCCTTCGATGCGGATGTTAATTAACTTCCCGCTGCGTGGTGCATCGGGTCAACGCGGCAAGCCCACATCCGCCAGCGCAGGCCGTTGCGCCAGCGCTTCGTTCATCACCCGTTCCACATGCGCCAGGTCTTCGCCCTGCAAGGCCAGCCGTGGCGGGCGCGTGCGCCAGGTGCCTCGGCCCATGCGGTGTTCGCACCACTTGATGCATTGCACCAGGTCAGGCCGCGCATCCAGGTGCAGCAGCGGCATGAACCATTCATACAGCGGCATCAGCTCGGCCATGCGCCCGGCACGCGCCAGCCGGAACAGGGTTTCGCCCTCACGTGGGAAAGCATTCGACAGGCCCGAGACCCAGCCCACGGCGCCCATGGCCACGCTTTCCACCACCACGTCGTCGAGCCCCGCAAAGAGCACGAAACGATCGCCCACGCGCTTGCGCGTGTCGATGAAGCGGCGCGTGTCGCCCGAGCTGTCCTTGAAGCACACGATGGTGTCGCAATCGGCCAGCGTGGCCAGGATGTCGGGCGTGATGTCGTTCTTGTAGATCGGCGGGTTGTTGTAAACCATCACCGGCAAGTCGGTCGCGCGCGCCACCGCGCGGAAATGCGCCGCCGCTTCATGCGGCTTGGCCGAGTACACGAGTGCGGGCATGAGCATGATGCCGTCGACCTTGGCTTGCGCCGCGGCGCGCGCGGTCTCGATGGCAAACGCCGTGGTGAACTCGGCCACGCCGCAAATCACCGGCACGCGGCCGGCGGCCACGCTGCGCGCCGCCTCCATGATTTGCGTTTTCTCAGCGCGCGTGAGCGAGGTGTTTTCGCCCACCGTGCCGCAGATGATGAGGCCCGACACACCGTCGCGAATGAGGGCGTCGATGACGCGCGCGGTGGCGTCAACATCGAGCGACAGGTCTGCCTTGAACTGCGTGGTGACGGCAGGGAACACGCCCTGCCAGCCGATGGCTGAACTCATGGTGGAATCTCCGTGCGGTGAAGGGGGATGATGCAACGTAAGCGCCCGGCCACTGCGGCCACTGAATTCTCGGTAACGCATATTGACAACGCGCGTCAAGCCCTGCACCGCCTGCTGCAAACCAAAGCCCGAACACGAACACGCAAAGCATGAACCCCCTGCCCACCCCCACC
>JAYUQE010000039.1:0-2241 GCA_043756905.1 Burkholderiales bacterium
CGCGGCGTCTTGCTTCGCCCGGTGATGGACACCCTGCGGCGTGCCGAGCAGTGAGCGTGCTTTGCCATACTGCGGCCATGACCCCTGCTAACGCGGCACCCGCGCTGCGCCTGCTGCACCTGGAAGACTGCGCTCCCGACCACGACCTGGCTTTGGCCCATTTGAGGCGCGCTGGCCACCCGTTGCAGGCGCTGCGCGTCGAGACCGAGGCCGACTTTCGGCGCGCTCTGGCCGACGCCGATTGGGATGTGGTGCTGTCCGACTTCAACCTGCCCGGTTTCGATGGCCTGGCGGCCCAGCGCATCCTGCAGGACAGCGGGCGCGACATCCCGTTCATCCTGGTCTCGGGCGCGATTGGTGAGGACACTGCCGTGCAAGCCATGCGCCATGGCGCCAGCGACTACCTGCTCAAGAGCCACCTGGCGCGCTTGCAGCCGGCGGTGCAAAACGCCATCACCGCCGCGCGCGAACGGCGTGAGCGCCTGGCCGCCACGGCCGAATTGCAGGCGTCGCGCGAACGCCTGCGCGAACTGGCCCAGCACTTGCAAACCAGTGTGGAGGCCGAGCGCACGGCCATCGCGCGCGAGATTCACGATGACGTGGGCGGCGCGCTGTCGGCGCTGAAGTTCGACCTGGCCTGGATCGAGCGGCGCAGCGGCGACGCCGCCATCCAGGAGCGCGCGCGTTCGGCGCTTGAAACCGTGGGCCTGGCGCTGGAAAGCAGCCAGCGCATCATGCATAACCTGCGCCCGGCCATCCTCGAGCAAGGCCTGGTGGCCGCGCTGCAATGGATGAGCAGCCGCTTCGAGCGCCGCACCGGCACTGCGTGCATCTTCCGTACCAGCCACGACAGCATGCAGTTGCCCGCCGGCGTGCCGCTGGTGGCCTACCGCATGGCGCAAGAGGCGCTCACCAACGTGAGCAAGCACGCCCAGGCCAGCCGCGTGAGCGTGGACTTGTCGCTGGCCGGCGGCGTGCTGTCGCTCGAAGTCAGCGACAACGGCCGCGGCTTGACCGATGACGACCTGGCCAAGCACAAGAGCTTCGGCATCCGCGGCCTGCACGAGCGCGCCGGCACGGTGGGCGGCTGGATCGAGCTGAGCAGCGGCGCAGCGGGTGCCGGCGGCCATGCGCTGGCCGGTGGCACCACGCTGCTGCTTTCCGTGCCGCTGAACAACCCTGCTGTGAACCAGCAACTCACCCTGGACGACGCCATGATTGAACACAACCCTTCGGCCTGGGGCGAGCTGTGATCCGCGTCATTCTTTGCGATGACCATGCGCTCATTCGCCGCGGCATTCGCGACACGCTGTCTGACGCGGTGGACATCGAAGTCGTGGGCGAGGCCGGCGACTATGGCGAACTGCGCGTGCTGATGCGCTCGCAGGCTTGCGACGTGCTGGTGCTGGACATCAACCTGCCTGGGCGCAGCGGCCTGGATGTGTTGCATGTGCTGAAGGACGAAGGAGCCGCGGTGAAGGTGCTGATCGTGAGCATGTACCCCGAAGACCAGTACGCCATTCGCGCCCTGCGTGCCGGCGCGTTCGGCTACGTGAACAAGGCCGGCGATCCGCAGCAACTGGTGCAGGCGGTGCGCGTGGTGGCGCAGGGGCGCAAATACGTCACCCCCGAAATCGCCCAGATGCTGGTCGAAAGCCTGACCACCACCGCACCCGAGAACCCGCATGAAAAGCTGTCGGACCGCGAGATGCAGACCATGACCATGATCGCCTCGGGCAAGAAGCTGTCTGACATCGCGGCGCAGTTGAACCTGTCGCCCAAGACCGTGTCGGTGTACCGCTCGCGGGTGCTCGAAAAGCTTCAGTTGGCCAACAACTCCGAACTCACGGTCTACGCGATTCGCAACAAGTTGGTGGGCGATTGATTCGCGTCGCGCCTGCGGGGTTCGGTGCCGCAAGTGCGAGGTGCTCGGGGTGGGTGGGGGCATAAAGAAGCCAGCGCCGAAGGCGCGGGTGTTTCGGGGCGGCGCGTGTACTCGCGCGCTTCAAGAACTGACTCGCCGCGCCTGTCTGAGCGCAACGAACGCAGTGAGTGCAGCGAGTTAAGCGGCGCGCCCCGAAGCGCCCGTGACTGAGGGCAGCCGGCCCGCCAGGGCTGGCTGCGGCTTCAGCCCCCACCCACCCCGAGCACCCTCGCACTTGCTGCCCCGGACCCCGCAGGCGCGACGCGAATCAATCGCCCACCAACTTGTTGCGAATCGCGTAGACCGTGAGTTCGGAG
>JAYUQE010000040.1:0-5789 GCA_043756905.1 Burkholderiales bacterium
GTGCTCAGGCCGAGATCCACTTTGGCCGCGATTTCCTTGTTGGTCAGGCCCGCTCTCAGATGGGCATAAATTTGCGCTTCGCGTTCGGTCAAGGTGGCCGGCAGGCTGGGCGGCAGGCGCAGCGCCAGGGGCACGGGGCGGGCGTCGGCTTGGCCATCGCTCAGGTGGTTAACGATCCAGGTCAGCACCTGGCGCGGGTACGCCAGTTCGCCGGCCAGCACGGCCTCAAAGGCCTCGGCCAGCGCTTGCTGCCCGGCTTGCCATTCAATGCAACCGGCTATGCGCAAACCCGCCAGCGTGGGCGTCAGGCCGGCCTGCGGTGCGTCCCAGCCGACCAGCCAGTCGCAGCCCAATGCCATGCGGGAACCGGCCACCATTTCTGATTGCCTTGCAATCAGGCCCAGCAAATCCAGCTTGTCGGCGCTGATCAGCACCAGCCGCGGCCGGTGCTTGTGCAGCAAGTCAGCCAGCTCGCCCGCATTTTGCGGTGCGGCACTGATGAGCTCGTAGGTTGTGCCGGCTTGCGCAAACCGTGATCGCATGGCCCAAAAGCGGGGTGGGTGCAAGACCAGGGCGACACGGCCGACTGGCGATGAATGGGCCTGCGGTGCAGCGAAAACGACCACGAAGTGCCTCAATGTGGACACTGCTGACTGCAGTTGTGTCCCGCATTCTCCGGTTAAACATCTGTTTCAATAGGCAAAAAATGCAAGATGTGTGACCAAGTGCACGCCTCGCTCGGCCGGCCTGGCCGGGCTCCGGATGCGTGGGTTGGCAGCGGTGGTGTACAGGCAGTCCTCAACGCCTGCCATGCAGCGGCGAACCGCCGCTCGCACAGTTACTGCATGTGGCCGCGCAGCCCTTCCGCGCAGGTGGCGTCGCGCGGACAGATGCCATGTGCGGGCGCGCAGCCACAATCTTGGCCAGACCGTGGCCGATGAGCGGCGCTGCGTTCAGCGCGGTGTCGGTGGCGCTGCGACAGGTGCAGCGGCAGGCACAGCGGGCGCGGCCTGGGCGACCAGCAGGCCGTCGAGCTCGGCAAAGTCCAGCGCCTCGATGCGGCCCGACACCGACTTCAGCCGCGTGAACGCGGCCCAGGCGTCATAGCGCGCGCGCGACAGGTCGCGCTTGACCTCGAACAGCCGGGTCTGCGAATCGAGCACATCGGCGGTGACCTTCAGGCCGACCTCGTAGCCACGCTTGTTGGCCTGGTAGGCCAGCTCGGCCGAGCGCAGCGCGGCGTCCAGCCCCTTGGCCTGGCCGATGGCCGACAGTGCCTGCGAGAACGCCTGGCGGATCTGCAGGCTGATGTTGCGCCGCAGGTTCACCAAATCGGCCTGCGCCTTGTCGCGCAAGGCCCGCGTTTCCATCACGCGGGCCTGGGTGGCGCCGCCAGCGTACAGCGGCACGTTCACGGCCACGCCCACCTGGGTGCTGTCGGCGCGCCGTGAGCTGGTGCTGGTGGGGCTGCCGGTGTCGTTGTAGTGCAGCGCGGTGGCCGTCAAGTCCACCGTGGGCATGTGGCCCTGTTCGGCACGCTTGATCTCGGCCTCGGCCGCTTCCAGCGCGCGCAGCGCCTGGCGCACCTGCGCGCTTTGCGTGCTGGCCCCGCCCAGCCATTGCAACACCGAGGCCGCCGGCAACACGGGCAGACGGTCACCCTGCAGGCCGCGTTGCAGCAGCTCGGCCGGCTTGGTGCCGGTCAGCTCAGCCAGCACCTGCAAGCGCAGCTCCAGCTCCTGATCAGAGGCGTTGGTCTGCGCGGCCACCAGGTCGACCCGCGCCTCGGCCTCGCGCACATCGGGAATCGGCACGGCGCCCAACTGGAACTTGCGCCGCGCCGCGGCGAGCTGCTCGTCGGTGAGCACTTTCTGAGCCTGGTTGAGCTGCACCGCGTCGCGCGCCTTCAGCGCATCGAACGTGGCGTCAACCAGGCGCTGCATGGCGTCGAGCCGTGCCTGGTCGACCGCGGCCTGGGCTTGCTCAAGCTGCGCGCGGGCAGCGTCGCGGCCATGGCTGGAAGCCGTGCGCCACAGCGGCTGCGTGATCTGCAAGGCGACCTGGTTGGTGCCGAAACTGCGCGCATCCGACGACGGCGCGCGCTCGTTGTAGCCGGTGGCACCCAGGCTGCCGCTGAGATTGACCGTGGGCTTGAACTGAGCCTCGGCCTGCACCACGCGCTGCTCTTGTGCGCGCACCTGGGCCATGGCCGCCGTGACGGCCGGATCGTTGGCCAACGCCGCTTCCAGCAGCTTGGGCAGTGACTGCGCCGCGGCACTCAGGGGCAGTGCCAGGCTCACGGCAGCGACCAGGGTCAACAAGGGTGTATGAAGGGGGCGCGAAGTCATGGTGGCAGGCTGGGCGTGAGCGGTGGTCACCGATCCTAAGGCAAGCCCGGGCCGGGGCGCGACGCTGGTTGCACCCGATTGGCGGGGTGCGCAGTGCGGCCGATTCGCAGGCCTACTTCGGCTGGATGCTGCTGGCCCACGTGAGCCTGGCCAGGGCGCTGGTGGCCAAGCAGATCGTCTTCGACAGCGCCCTGGTGCTGTTGCTGGGCGTGCTGGTGGCGTTTTTGTCGCGCACCAAAGCCTGAGCGCTCACATCAGCGTGTCGGCCCAAATGGTGCGGGCCCAGTTCCAGGCGTAGCTGCCTTCCTGTTCGGTGGGGCCGGCGGAAACACCGCCCGAACCGGCCACGGCCTTGAAGGTCTTTTCGGCTGCCACGTATTCATGCACGCTGGCCACGTGGATCACCTGCTTGGCATCGGTGAAGCTGTAGCAGGTGTTGGTGAGCATCGGCGCGGCGTTCACTTCCCAACCATTGAGTTCAGCCACGATCGCCGCGGCGGCCACCTTGGCCTGCGCGTTGGCCATGTGCGCGCTCTTGGGCATGCCCGGCGCGGGCAGGAGTGAATCGCCCAGCACGTGAATGTCTTTGTGCGCGGTGGATTCCAGGTTCAGCCAGTTCACCTGGCACCAGCGGTTGGCGGCGTTGGCCAGGCCGGTTTGCAGCGCGATACGCCCGGCGCGCATCGGCGGCAGCACGTTCAGCACGTCGGCGCGCACGTCGTCCTGCACCTCGAACTTAACGGTACTGGTCACCGGGTCCACCGCCGTGGCCTTGTGGTTGCCGCGGTATTCGACCATGCCGGCGTACTGCTCGGCCCAGACCTTCTTGAACAACGCGCCCTTGGAGGTGACGTCGGGGTTGGCGTCGAGGATGAGCACCTTGCTGCGCGGCTTGGTCGCCTTGAAAAAACTGGCCACCTGGCAGGCGCGTTCATACGGCCCGGGCGGGCAGCGGTAGGGCGCTTCGGGGATGGTGATGGCGAAGGTGCCGCCGTCGCGCATTTGCGCCAACTGGCGTTGCAGCGCCGCGGTCTCGGGCCCGGCCTTCCAGGCTTGCAGGATCTGGCCCATGTCTTGCGCCACCTTCAGGCCGGCAATGGCGTCGAAGTTCAGGTCGATGCCCGGCGCGACGATCAGCTTGTCGTAGGCGATGTTCGGGCCCGATGCCAGCGTGGCCACCTTGCGCTGTGGGTCGATGCTGGCCACCATGTCGCGCACGATGCGGATGCCGTGGTTGCGGCTCAGCGCGTCGTACGGCGTGGTCACGTCGGCCAAAGTCCTGCTGCCGCCCAGCACCAGGTTGCTTATGGGGCAACTCACGAAGCTGCTCTGGGGCTCGACCAGCACCACGTCAATAGCCAGGCCGGAAAACAGCCGCACATACTTGGCCGCGGTGGCGCCGCCATAGCCGCCGCCCACCACCAGCACCTTGGCCCGGCTGGGCACGGGCAAGTTGATGCCGGCCTGGCCGAGCGTGACGCCGGCGCTGCCGCCCACCGACACGCGCCCACCCGTGCCACCGCCCACGCCCACGCCAACCGTCATGTCGGCGCAACCCGCCAGGGGCAGCAAACCCGCGCTTGCCAGGGCTTGAAGAAGTTGCCGTCTTTGCATCGTCATGACTTCTCCTTAGCGTTTCTGGGCGGCGTAGTAGGCCGCGAGTTGGTCGATCTGCGCATCGCTGTAGCCCTTGGCCAGTTGATGCATCACCGTGGCGGCTCGGGCGCCACTCTTGAACGCGCGCATCTGCTCGGCCATGTAAGGCGCGGGCAACCCGGCCAGGCCGGGCACCACGGCGCCTTCAACCGCCCGGCCCTGGGTGCCGTGGCAGGTGGCGCAGGTGGCGGCAAGCGCCTGCTGCTGCAAGGCGCGGGCGTCTTGCGCCTGGGCGCTGGCGCCGGCCAGGGCCAGCGCAGAAGTGATGAGCCAGGGCATGGGGGTTCGCATCGTCGTCTCCGTGTCGTTCACTTGCGTCGAATTCAAAGCAGGCCGGCAGCGCTGAAGCCGAACAGGCGGGTCACCGCGCGGGTGGGCCACTGTAGCGCCGCCTGGTTGTACGCGGTCGCGGCATTGTTGAACAGCTGCCGGCCAAAGGCCAGGCGCGGCTCGGTCTGGCGCAGCACCTGCACGGGCGGCGCCACGGCGCCATCGGCCAGCAGCGCCGGGTGCTGCTCGAGCAGCGCCAGCACGCGGCTCAGGCTGGCACCCAGCGCCACTTCGGCGCCAGCCAAGGTGCCCGCCAGGGCTGCGGTGGTGGGCCGCACGCGCAGGGTGGCGCAGGCGCCTTGCACCTGGGTGTTGGCCACCAACAGCGCATCCAGCGAGCCATGTTCGTGCGGCAGGTGCGCGCGCAACTGGGTGGTCAGTTCAGCTACGGCTTGTCCACGCAGGCGCAGCGCGTCGTCCAACTGCGCCCAGGCAGCGGCAATGGCGTTGCGCAGCGTCATCAGCCGGTTGTGCGCGCCCAGCATCCAAAAGAGCAGCAGCGCGGCCACGCCCAGCGCCACCAGGTGGGTGCTGGTCAAGGCGCGGGCAACGCCGTGGCGCGCCACTGTGCATGGCCGCGTGCGCGCAGTTCGCACGCCGGGCAGGCGCCACAGCCACGGCCCCAAACATGGCGTTGCGTGCGATCGCCCAGGTAGCAGGTGTGGCTGTGCGCGATGATCACGTCGTTCAAGGCCGCGCCGCCCAGTTCTTCAGCCAGCGCCCAGGTCTGCGCCTTGGTCAGGAACATCAGCGGCGTGTCGATCGTCATGGGCGCGGCCAGCCCCAGCGACAAGGCCACCTGCAGCGCCTTGAGTGTGTTGTCGCGGCAATCGGGGTAGCCCGAATAGTCGGTCTCACACATGCCGCCCACCAGCACGCTGGCGCCCAGCCGGCTGGCCACGGCCGCAGCGCAGGTGAAGAACAACAGGTTGCGCCCGGGCACGAAGGTGTTGGGCAGGCCGCTGGCCTGCATCGCGATGGCGCGCTCTTCGGTCATGGCGCTGGCGCTGATCTGCGCCAACAGCTTCAGCTCAAGCACTTGATCCTGGCCCAGGCGCGGAGCCCATTCGGCAAAGCCGTGGCGCAGCTCGCTCAACACGCGCTGCCGGCAGTCCAGCTCAACGCGGTGGCGCTGGCCGTAGTCGAACCCCACGGTGTGCACGCAGGCAAAGCGCTGCAGCGCCCAAGCCAGGCATACCGTGGAATCCTGGCCGCCAGAAAACAGCACCAGGGCTGTGCGCGGATCGAGCATGGCGCCGGTCAGATGCGAATTTCGCCCTGGCCCAGCACCACCCACTTCAGCGACGTCAGCCCCTCCAGCCCCACCGGCCCGCGGGCGTGGAACTTGTCGGTGGAGATGCCGATCTCGGCGCCCAGGCCGTATTCGAAGCCATCGGCAAAGCGCGTGCTGGCGTTGACCATCACGCTGGCTGAATCCACTTCACGCAAAAAGCG
>JAYUQE010000041.1:0-16841 GCA_043756905.1 Burkholderiales bacterium
CGCGCCAGCGCGGCGGCCTTGTCGCCGCCGCGGCCGCCGTCGCCGCACACCATGAGCGGCGTGCAAGGTTCGCTCATGGAATGGATGTCGAGCAAGAAGTCTGCGGCATCGACGAAGGGCTGCAACTCGCGCGCGCGCCGCAGTTCGCAGGAATCGCGTGCACCCAGCAGCACCTCGTCGGCCCAGACGCGGTTCATGTCTTCGTCGACACAGCGGCTGGCGTGTGGCGCTGCAGGGTCGAAGCGCTCGAACGCGGCCACGTTGGCGAAGGCCAGCGTCAAGCGCCCACGCGGGGGCACCAGGGGCAGGCCCTGGCGCAGCAGCCAGTCCAGCGCAATGGCGCCGCAGATCTCGTTGCCATGGGTCAGGGCCTGCACCATGACGTGCCGGCCCGGGCGGCCTGAATCGAAACTGTGCACGTACTCCACCCCGGTGGTTGTGCTGCGCCAGGGGCTGATATCTGGGGCGGCGAGTTCGATGAGGGGGTTCATTGGCAAAGCTTAAGGCCTGCGCAGGCCGCGACAATTCCAGCCACCATTAATGACCCACCGCACCATGAGCACCACGGAATGGATCATCACCCGCGGCCCGGCCCAACCTGCAGCGCCCGTGGTGCTGGATTCGCCGCATTCGGGCTGTCAGTTTCCGGCCGATTTCGGCGCCGGCGTCAGTGAATCCGACTTGCGCAGCGGCGAAGACTGCTTTGTCGATGAGCTGTTCGCGCCGGCCACTGCCCAGGGTGTGTGGCTGCTGGCGGCGCTGTTCCCACGCACCTACGTCGATGCCAACCGCCACGCCGGCGACATCGACCTGGCGCTGCTCGAAGGCGGCGCCTGGCCCGACCTGTACCGCCCCAGCGGCCTGGCTGCCATCGGCAAGACCCTGGCTTGGCGCACGCTGGACGACGGGCGCGACATTTATAACCGCAAGCTGAGTGTGACGGAGTTACGCCAGCGCATCACGCATTGCCACGAGCCCTATCACCGCGCCTTGCGCGAGCGCATCGCTGCCACGCA
Source organism: Burkholderiales bacterium (assembly GCA_043756905.1). Lineage (GTDB taxonomy): Bacteria > Pseudomonadota > Gammaproteobacteria > Burkholderiales > Burkholderiaceae_C > Rubrivivax. Next base: position 1,017 of record JAYUQE010000041.1, read on the forward strand.
CCAGCGCTATGGCCTGTGCGTGCACCTCAATTGCCATTCGATGAACGCGGTGGGCGCGCTGCACACGGCCGGCGCGCCCGGCAAGCCGCGGCCCGACTTCGTGGTGGGCGACCTGGATGGCAGCAGTGCCGCGCCCGAACTCACCGCGCTGGTGGCCAACACGCTGCGCAAAAGCGGGCATGACGTGGCCATCAATGACCCGTTCAAGGGCTTCGAGCTGACCCGTGCCTACAGCCAACCAGCGGCCGGGCGGCACAGCCTGCAACTGGAGATCAACAAGCGCCTGTACATGGACGAAGCCCGCGTCGAAAAGACCGCGGGCTTCGGGCCGCTCCAGGCCGAGATGACGGCGCTGGTGGCGGTGGTGAACGACTGGGCGCTTCAGCGTTGCTGAATGCCGGCGATGCGCCAGGCGGGCTCGTCGCCTTCGCGCTGCAGGTGCCAGGTTTCGTCGAAGTCGCTGGCGGCTGACTCACGCTCCTCGCGGATCAGGCCGTTGAAGCGCACGCTCACCACCTGGCGGTTGCCTTCTTGCGTCACGCTGGTTACTTGCGCATCGACCTTCACCACATCGGTGGTCTGGGTGCCGGCGTTGCGCTCCTGCATGTCGAGCTTGATGGCGGCGTACATCTCGGGCGTGGTGAACTGGCGCAGGTCTTCGAGGTTGCCGCGGTCGTTGGCTTCTTGCATGCGGATGAAGATGGTCTTGGCGATGCGCTCGAAGCCTTCGCTGTCGAAGCCGGCGGGAATTGCGCTGGTTTGCGCACTGGCTTGAGCCTCCGCTTGCACGCCGGCCGCGGCGTCGTGTTGCAAGGCCGTGGCGCTGCGCTGCATGGGCAGCTCTTGCGGCGCAGGTTGCAGCACGGTGAAGCCACCCATGCCCGCACCGGCACCCGCACCAGCACCTGCCAGGGCCGTTTGCCTGCGCGCGGCCATGCGGCGCATCACGAAGCCGATGACAACCATCACTACCACGCCCAACAGCAGCATGGTCATGATGTTGCCCATGGCTTCACCGAAGCCGAAGTGGCTGGCCAGCGCGGCCAGGCCCAGGCCAGCAGCAATGCCGGCCAGCGGACCCATCCAGTTGCGCTTGGGCGGGGTGGCCGGGGCGGCGGCGGGGGCTGCGGCGGCGGCGGGTGCAGCTTGCTGCTGCTGCGCGGGCGCGGCGGGCTTGGCCGGCGTGGCGTCGGGCGCGCGCTGCGTGCCGCTGGATTTGCCACCGCCCAGGCGTTTGGCTTGCGCCGCATCGGGCGCCATGGCCAGGCTCAACGAAAGAGCCGCTACCAGACTCAACAAGAACTTGTTCATCAATGATCTCCACGTGATAAGTCACGCCGGGTTGCAAGTGGGGGCGGGTGCGCCCAAGACAAGCGGCCCGGCGGGCGGATTCTGGCAGCTTACGGCGGGCCGTGAAAATACAAACATGACAAAGTTTTCAGCAATCCGGGTTCACGCCGCACTGATGATGGTGTGGCTGGCGGCGTTGGCGGGGCCCGTGCAGGCTCAGAGCGCTGCTGCACCGGCGGTGCCGGCCTCGGCAGCGTCAGCCCCCGGTGCTGCGCCGCAGCGGGTGGAAATCCGCGGCAGCGCGATCGGCGACAGCGAAGCGCGGCGCCAAAGCACGGCGGCCAAGATCGTGATTGGCCGCGAGCAAATCGAGGCCTATGGCGACACCACGGTGGGCGAGGTGTTGCGCCGCCTGCCGGGCGTGACCAGCGCCGGCGCGCCGGGCCGTGGCGGGCCACCGCGCATGCGCGGGCTGGGCGCGGGCTACACGCAGTTCTTGCTCGATGGCCAGCGCGTGCCGCCGGGCTTTTCCATCGAGTCCCTCACGCCCGAGCAGATCGAGCGCATTGAAATCCTGCGCGCGCCCACCGCTGAAACCGGCGCGCGCGCCATTGGCGGCACCATCAACATCATCACCCGCGAAGGCTTCACCAAGAAGCTCAACGATGTGCGGCTGGGCCTGAGCCTGGAGAACGGCCGCGTGCAACCCAACCTGGGTTGGACGCGCAACGACAGCGCCGGCAACTTCATCTACAACCTGTCGACCTCGCTGTACCAGGGCAACCGCGAGAGCCACACGCGCAGCAGCACCACCGAGCAAGACCTGGCCAGCGCGGTGTTCACGCGCGACGAAACGCTCGATTCACGTAGCGTGGAACGCCGCGCCGGCATCAACGTCACGGGCCGCCTGCAGTGGCGCAATGAAGCCGGCACCACGCTCTTGCTGATGCCGATTTTTTTCTTCGGCGAAGGCAACACGCGGCGCTTTCACGCGCTAGATCAACGCCTGCCCGCCACCGCGCCGCGTTTCGACCATGCCAGCGATGACGGCGCAGGCCACTTCGGCATGGCGCGGCTGAATGGGCAGTGGGCGTTTCGCCTGGGTGACATGCGCCTCGAATGGCGTGGCGGCATGGGCCTGCTCGACGGCGCCAACCACAACCTTCATCTCGAATTCGACCGCAACAACGTGCAGAGCCTGGCCATGACCGAGGTGAACCGCTTTCGCGAACCCTCGCTGACCATGAACCTGAAGGCTTCGCAGTTCAGCGCGGGTGAGCATCAACTTGTGGGCGGCGCCGAGATCGACGCCTCACGGCGTAACGATTCACGTGAGACGGCGCTGAACAACGTACCGCAGCTCACCGACTTTGGCGACACCTTCAGCGCCCGTGCCCTGCGCACCGCCTTGTATGCGCAAGACGAATGGAAGATCGGCACGCAGTGGGCGGCCCATGCCGGCCTGCGCTGGGAAGGCATCACCACCCGCGGCGAGGCGCTGGACGGCACGCCGCAAACCAACCGCAGCAGCGTGTGGACGCCCCTGCTGCACGCGGTATGGAAGCCCGACGAGAAATCGCGCGACCAGCTGCGCCTGAGCCTGACGCGAAGCTACCGCTCGCCCACGCTGCAAAACCTGATCAGCCGCCCGCGCGTGGTGATCGATTGGCGCAATTCCGAAACGCAGGCTGACACCGCCGGCAACCCTGATCTGCGGCCCGAGCTGGCCACCGGCATCGATGTGGCGGTGGAGCGCTACCTGGGTGCCGGCGGCGTGCTCAGCGCCAACGTCTTTGCCCGGCGCATCAAAGACTTGATGCGCAGCACCATCACGCTGGAAAGCGTGCCCTGGAGCGCTACGCCGCGCTGGGTGAGCCGGCCCAAGAACGTGGGCGGTGCCTTCACCTCGGGCGTGGAACTCGAAGCCAAGTTTCGCTTGACTGAAGTGTTTGAGCAGGCGCCGCCGCTGGATGTGCGCAGCAACCTGAGCCTGTTCCGCTCGCGGGTGGACGGCGTGCCCGGCCCCGACAACCGGCTCGATCAACAACCCCCCGGCATGCTCAACCTTGGCCTGGACTACCGGCTGCGCAACGGCTGGCCGCTCACCCTGGGCGGCAACTTCAATTACACGCCGGGCTACCGCACGCAAATCACCGCCGAGCAAAGCCTGGACGTCAGCCGCAAGCGTGTGGTCGATCTCAACGTGCTGTGGGCCATGCAGCCCGGCGCGCACCTGCGCCTGACGGCCAGCAACTTCAAGCCGCTGGACCATGAAACCGTGCGCGGCGTGCGCAGCGCAGGGGTGGAAGAGATCGCCGACACCATCAACCGCAGTTACCTGAACCTGGGGCTGCGCCTTGAATTGAAGCTCTGAGCCGCGCCGCAGGGCCAAACGTCATCCTGCACAGGCCGGGCACACCCACTGTTAAGAGGGGCTTTTTCTAGGGAGGGCGCTGGCGCAATCGCCGGCCTAACATGAGTCTGCACAGCCCACCCTCGCCGCAGGCTTGAAGTCTGGCAGTCTGTTGGCCACACCAACGAGGTCGCCCATGAGCGTCAGCATCCCCTCAAGTTTCGATTTCGGCATCGACCTGGGTGTCGATCTCGACATTTCGGGCATCCCCACCACCTACAACATTAAGGCCGACATTGAGCCGATGTCGCTGGCGCTGAACCTGTCGCCGATCGAACTCAAGCCGATTGATTTTTCATTGCGGCTCAAGGAGATCCCTGCCATCAGGGCCCACTTGCCGCTGGACTATCGGGTGGGCCTCACCCTGCTGGGCTCTGAAGTCCTGTGCATCCGCCTGTGCGGCCAGGGCCAGGTGATCACCGAGCCCTATGTGGCCAACCCGTGCGAGGGCCGGGTGGGCAGCGTGGCCCAGCAGCCCGGCCTGCAAGAACTCGACCGCCTGGTGCGCAGCGATGGCTGAGCGCAAAGGCAGCGCCAGTGCGGCAGCCAAGCCACTTGCCGCGCCGGCCTTCATGGGGCCACCGGGGCGGCTGCGCTGGGCTGGGCTGGAAGGCGCCGAACTGGGTGCGCCCGTGTCGGTGAAGCTGCCCGATGCGTTGGCCAACTACGTCAACCACCGCCACCCGGCACTGCGCAGCAGCCGCAGCGGCGCGCGCACGCGGCTGCGCCTGGCGGCTGACACGCCACCGGGCACGTACAACATCGCGGTGGAATATGCCAGCGGCGTGAAGAAAGACGTTGAGATCTCGGTGCAGCCGCGTGCCCGGCTGCACGTGGTGCCCGGCACGTTGCGCCTGGCTGGTGCGCCGGGGCAAGAAGTTTCAGCCACACTGCTGCTTGAAAACCGCGGCAACGAAGCGCTTGAGATCAGCGACGCCTTGGTCACCGGCCTGTTCGACAACGAAGGCATCGAGGCGGCTTTGGCGGCGATGTACCGGCTTGACAGTGACGACCTGAACAAGATCATCGGCGCCGGTTTTGCCCGCCTGCGCCAGGCGCACGGCGGCCTGCTCAAGCTGCGCGTGAGCGCAGGCGCGGGCAAGCTGGCGCCGGGCGATCGCCGCCAATTGCGGCTTGAAACCACCCTGGGCACCAAGCTCGAAGCCGGCCACGGCTATCACGGCACGCTGGCCCTGGGCCCGCACCGCATTGCGGTGCAGGTCGGCGTGCTGGCAGCGGCCACACCGAAGACGACCCAAACCCGTGGAGCACGTTGATGAAAGACTGCAAGCAAGACACCGACACGCAAGGCCTGGAAGACGGGCTGAAGTCCCTCATCAATGCGCAGTTGCTGCTGGGCAAGGAAGTGCTGAAGCTGCTCACTGGCGCGGGCGGCAGCGCACTCGACAGCTTGTGCGGCATGAAGCTGCCCCGAGGCCACGGTTGCTGCGACGTGCCCGAGCCGTGCTGGATGCCGCTGGGCCTGGGCGAAGTGCGCTGCGCGCTGAAGCCGGGTGACAAAGGCACGGTTTGCCTGGTGGTCACGAACGGTGACTTCCGCCCGCACAACTACCAGTTTGCGGCCACGGGCAAGTCAGCCGCCTTCGTGAGCTTCTCGCAAGCCGCAGCGGTGCTGGGCCCGAAGGAGCGCATCGCGGTCACCGCCACCTTCACCGCGCCGCAAGACCGCAAGGACGAAGACTGCCGCTGCCTTGACCACGATCTGTTGCTCTGGGTGCGCGGCTGCCGCAACCATTACCTGCGTTGGGTGATCGACGAAGTGGCGCAGAGCAAGCCCTGCTGCCACGAAGTGCTGGTGGCCGACGCCCCCGACTACGTGCTGCACTGGTACGACCACTTCTACCTGCCGCGGCCCTGCTTCGGCGTGGCCGCGCCGCCGAGCACGGGCGTGGTGGGAGTCGTACGATGAGCCCCGCCCGGCCGCCCGAAGGGGCTCGCACCGCAGTGCGCAGCACGGAGGTTTCATCATGAGCCGAGCCGCCGACCTGCTCAAGAACGCCGTCGAGCTGAACCTGAAGTACACCTCGACCCTGCTGCACCTGAGCAAGGATTACCTCAAAGACGCTGGCGAAGTCATCACCCGCGAAACCACGCCCCCCGCACCGCCACCGCCCGGCACGCCGCCCCGCGCCCCCTTGCTGATCGTGGGGCGCAGTGGTGAAACCGGCAATGCAGCCTTTGCCATCAACAACCCGGGCGACAAGGAAATGAGCGTGCACCTGGTGGTGCAGGGCGACTTGGGTGACGACCGCGTGAAGCTCGACCCGGCGCGCTTTGCGCTGAAGCCCGGTGAGCAGGCCGTCGTCCGCATCCTGGTGCCGTTCGACGACAGGCTGCCTGAAAACCAAGACCAGATCGGCCAGGTCGTGGCGCCGGGTTTTTCGAACCAGGGTGTGCCCTTCATCGTGCGCCGGCTGCCCAGTGTGGCCAGCAATGTGCCGGTGGCCGGCGCTGGGGTCAAGGCGGCTGGGCCCGCGGCCGCGCGTCGGCGTCGCAGCGCGAGCGCCTGACGTCGTGTTGCCGCTGGGCAGGAAGCGGCCATGTTGAACGCCAGCGAGGTTGAAGACGCCAAGCTTGCCGACCCGGCCCTGATCGAGCGGCTTGCGCGCCTGCTCGGCGAACTCGGCGGCTTCGTTGATTGGCTGCGTGAGCGGCATGCAGCGCCTGAAACGGCCCCGGCCGATTCAGGCATCGACGGCAAGGGCCTGTTGCACACCTTGCGCTTGATGCTGGCGCGCGTGCTCGACAACCCGGGCTCGCTGGCCGAACACTATGCCGCCTTCGCCAAGCTGGCGCTGGCCGCGTCGCGCCAGGAACTCGAGCTCGAACCCGACGCCGGTGACCGCCGCTTCAAAGACCCGTTGTGGCGCACCAGCCCCGTGCACCGCATGTTGTTGCAGTTGTACCTGGCCTGGCAGCGCACGCTGGGCCAATGGGCCGACGTGCAACGCTTCACGCCCGGCGACCACCAGCGCGTGCAATTCGTGCTCGACCAACTGGTGGCCGCGCTGGCGCCGTCTAACTTGCCGCTCAACCCGGCAGCGTTGAAGCGCGCCGAAGCCACCGAAGGCGCCAGCGCGGTGCAGGGCCTGAAGGCCTGGGCCGACGATGTGCTGCACCACGGCGCCATGCCACGGCAAATTCGGCCCGACGCGTTTCGCATCGGCATCGACCTGGCGGCCACGCCCGGCGCGGTGATCTTTCGCCACGCGTTGTTCGAGTTGATCCAGTACACGCCCCTGGTGCCCAACGTGTACAAGCGCCCGCTGTTGATGGTGCCGCCGCAAATCAACAAGTACTACGTGTTCGACCTGAAGCCCGAGAACAGCGTTTTTCGCTGGCTGCTCACCCAGGGTTTCCAGGTCTTCACGCTGAGCTGGCGCAACCCTGACCTGGCGCTGCGCGACGCCGGGCTGGAGCAATACGTGCAGGCCACCTTGCAAGCCATCGAGGTGGTGCGCAGCGTGGCGCGCTCAGTCACGGTGGGGCTGATCAGCGCCTGCGCCGGCGGGCTGACGGCACTGGCCGCCATGGGCCTGCTGGCCATGCGCGGCGAACGCAGTGTGGCCCATCATTCCTTGCTGGTGACTGCGCCGCTGGCCGGCAACGGCTCGGTGCTCGAAGGCTTGGCCGAGCGCGACACCATGCTCGCCGCGGCAGCCTGGAGCGCGCAGCGCGGCAGCATGAGCGGGCACGAGTTGGCGCGCATCTTTGCCTGGCTGCGGCCAGACGATCTGGTGTGGAGCTACTGGGTCAACAACTACCTGATGGGCCGCCAGCCCCCGGCGCTGGACGTGCTGCACTGGGACAACGATTCCACCCGCCTGCCCGCGGCGCTGCACCGCGACTTCACCGACATGGTCGACCGGCGTGTTTTCGAACGCCCCGGCGCGTTCACCCTGGCCGGTACAACGATTGACTTCAGCCGCCTGCGCGTGCCCGGCTACTACGTGGGCGGCAGCGATGATTACCTGATGCCCTGGCGCGGCGTGTACCGCGCGGCGCGCCACTTCCACCCCCGTGGCGCGGCCTCAGGCCACACGCCAGCGCGCACCGGCGCCACCTTCGTGCTCAGTACCAGCGGCCATGTGCAAAGCATCCTGCGCCCGCCGCGCCTGGGGCGGGCGGAGCATTACGTGGCTGATGAACTGCCAGCGGCGGCCGACGACTGGCTGGCCCAGGCACAGCGGTGCGAAGGTTCGTGGTGGCCGCATTGGGGCGCCTGGTTGGCACCGCGCAGCGGCCCGCACGTGAGGTCACGCCGCGAGCTTGGCAGCGCGGCCTACCCGCCGCTGATGCCGGCGCCGGGCGAATACGTGATGCAGGCTTGATGTGGCAAAGAGTTGCCAGCTCAGTTATCAGCCAACCGCCCGACAGCCCTCTAGACGACCGGCTGGTGCTCGCGGCGCGCGTGCCAAATGGCCAGCACTCTTAGCTCGTTTGCGTCAACTTTGTTGCGGCTCTGACTTGCTTCGCCGCTCGCGCCGAAATCTTGACCCTCAGGGTCATGCGACTCGCTGGCCTGGAAGGGCTTCAAGCAGTGCGTCCAGTGTCACAAACTCGCCCCGATCGATCTCAGCCATAGCGTCGAGAAGTTCGGTTTCCTGATCCTCTGTCAAGAAAAACCCTTCATCTGCACCGCGAGCCACCAACGTGACGATGGCCCCCTCGATCAGCGGAACCCCTTCCACAACGATCTTTCCGTCTTTGACGGTACCGGTAGCAACTTGTACGGCCATGATCCTAGTCCAACGGATTGAGGCACGGATTGTCGACGTAAGCATCAGTTCGCGATCAGCTCACGCGCCAGCAGCGCATACGAATGCCGCCGCACCGCGGGCTCGGTGGCCCAGGTGTTCACCACCAGTTCATCAAGCGCAAATTCCGCCGCCACCTGGCGCAGGCCCGCCGCCACCTGCGCCGCATCGCCCACGAAAGCCTTGGCCCGGCCGGCCTGCACAAAAGCCAGTTCTTCCGGTGTGAAGCCGCGCGCGGCAATCTCATCGGGCGCGAGCAAGGGCCCCAGGCGGCCACGTTGCCGATCCACGCGCCAGCGCTCGCGGCTCAGTGCCTGGTGGCGGGCTTCTTCCTCGGTGTCTGCCGCCAGCGCCCAGACGCAGATCGTGGCCTGTGCAACGGGATGTTTGGCGCTGGGCCGGTACAGCTCGCGGTACAGGTTCAGCGCCTGCTCGCAGCCCTGGCCGTCGGTGAAGAAGTAGGCAAAGGCATAAGGCAGGCCCAGGTGTGCGGCCAACTGCGCGCCGTAGTCGGAACTGCCCAGCACCCACACCGTGGGCTCGAATTCGCCGCGCGGGTGCGCCACCACACCGTGGTGAGCCTGGCCGGCGAGCCAGGCTTGAAGATCGACGATCTGCTGCGGGAAGCCTTCTGCCGCGGCATAGGCATTCGGGTTGAGCAAGGTGGCGGTGCGCATGTCGGCCCCCGGCGCGCGGCCCACGCCCAGATCGATGCGCCCCGGCGCCAGGGCTTCGAGCACGCGGAACTGCTCGGCCACCTTCAGCGCCGAATAGTGCGGCAGCATCACCCCGGCGCTGCCCAGGCGGATGCGCTGCGTGCGCGCGGCCACGGCGGCCAGCAAGATTTCAGGCGCCGTGCCCACGATGGTGGGCAGGCCATGGTGTTCGCTGGCCCAAAAGCGCTGGTAGCCCAGGGCTTCGCAATGCACTGCGAGTTCAACGCTGTCGCGCAGCGCGGCGTCTTCACCGTGGCCGTTGATGGAGATGGATTGGTCGAGGACGGAAAGTTTCATGGCGTGAAGGATGCCATGCCGGGCTACAGATCGCGGAACCCCCACCCCGACAGTCTTCGTCCTGGCGTCAAGCGCCAGACCGCGCCCGGCCGGCAACGCCAAGAACAGGCTCGACATCTATGACCGCGGTGGGCCAGTGGCCGGTTGCGCCACCATTCACTGCTTCGGAACGTCACCGCTCACATGCAAACACTTCAGCAGATGTACGCACCTTTGCGGAACGTGGCCAGACAGCGTGCACCAGGCGTCCGCATCCTCGACTTGAGTGGTTGTCAAGTTCAATCGACTTATGTAGAAGGCCGATTCAGAAGCAACGAACCGCGCCTGCAGGTTGCTTCGGCGGGCGTTTGATTCGCAACATCATGATTCACGCGGGCATCGATAGGGGGAGGAAAGCATGCGCACTTGGATACTGTCGGGCGGATTGCGACTTGGCGCATTAGCGCTACTTTTGGGGGCTTTCATTGCGGGCTGTGGTGGTGGTGGCACGGGCACCGCGTCGAACCGCGAACAGCCTTTGGCAGCCACCAGCCCGGCCGCAGTTTTCCCTCGGGTGATTTCGATCAATCGGGTGAGCCAGACCAACCTGAGCGACGGCCGCGTCGAGAGCATCTACCGCGTCAACATCGTCAACGGACCCGAGGCCAAGTCGGGTCTTATGGCCACGATCGTGGAAGCGCCGGGTAGCCTGGAGGTAGTTGACGGCAGTGTGCTGGTCGGCAACGTGACAGCGAACGGCACGTCGGCTCCCACTGACACGATCACGATACGCCATGCCCGTTCAGCACCAGCTACCTCGGCCAACCTTGTATGGGCTGTATCCGAACCGATCAACGGAATCCCCGTTCCTCCCGAACCTAATTCGCTGACGAACCAATCGACCGTGAAGGGTGTGGACAGCAATGCAAACGGTGTAAGAGACGACATCGAGCGGTTGGTCGCGCAAGCATTTGGCGCAGTTCCCACCGATTACGACGCAGCATTCGACGTGGCGAAGACGCTCCAGGACGTGCTGCTCAACCGGAATGATTTGACGACGTCGGCGCACCTCAACTTGATTGCGTGCATGCCGAGCGTGCTGCGCAAGCGCATGCCCGCTGTTGAGCATCTTACGCTTAACACGGAACAACGACGCGGACTGTACGTACGCGCGTTCGTCGGGCTGGAACTCACCGAAGAGGGGTGCGCCAAGTGACTACCAACGCACGACTCTTCTTTAGGGGCATTGCGCTCACGATGGCGCTGGTGCTGCTGCCGGCCATTGCAGCGGCACAGACGAACGTCATTTACGTCAACGGAATCTGGAACACACTGTCGCAGCACTTTGAAGCTCAAGACGAGCTGCGGCGCCAATTAAACGAGTCTCCTAATCACACTGGCGCTGCCAAGAAAAGCTTTCTCATTACCGGCATCTACAACAACGCCTGTGTGCCTTTAAGTTCACTGCAGGATCTCAAAGAGGTGTATGTCCTCAAGACATCAGAGGAGCTCTACGCAGCCGATTTCCGCAAGATCGCCGTTCCGTACAACACACAGCCATCGGTCGATGCGGCCGCCGCAGCGCGTATTCGCGACAAATACCTATTCGACATGACGCCTGGCGTGACATCGCTTGAAGCCGATGGTTTTGGCACTCTTGACATGGTTGACACCCAGACCGCCGCACTACAACTAGCTGATCGTTTACGCTCTCGGCAGCCGGCGATTGTGGTTGCGCACTCGCAGGGGAACTTGGTTGCAAACCTAGCCTACGCGGTTCTGGCAGCGCAATACGGCAACGATGTCCACAAAAAAGTGCGATTGGTGAACGTGGCGAACCCCTCAGAGTTCTCCGCTCATGGATTGAATCTTAGTCATGACCATGACGGTGTAATATTTGCAGATGCTAATTTAAATGGTGGATTTAATCTACAGAACTTTCCGAGTACCCTCAACTGGACACGCACGACGCCGCGTTGCAGCAATGCCGCGTGCGATTTTTCGGGGGCTCGACCGACTTTCTTTGGCGCCGGTGTCGGTGCGGACTTGTTTCGACACGGGTTTGTTGAAACCTACCTGTCATCGGAAACAATCTATCTCAAATTCGGAGCAATCGACATCGGATTCACTCCGAACGCGTTTCGGTTTCGCGATAGACTCGAAGATCTTATTTACGCGGCCGCCGGGTCTTTGGATACATTTAACTCTGGGATAGTGACATTTGTCGCTCGTGGCGCTGTCATGGCAGTAAATGATCCTAGCTTCCTCCGCAATGCACTGCCAATCACTGTTGGCGTAGGCGATAGTATAATATTTATCGTAAAGTTTAATTCTAAGTCATCTAACATATCTGATCCAGAGCATCCAATATATAGAGCTGAGTCTATTAGTATGAAAATTGGAGCCAACGCTGCAATTTTAGTATCAAAGGATTTAGCACATATATCAACTAGATATTTTTCAGACGGCTATAGCTACATCGCTGATACTTCTAGATTATGTGCCAACGGAATAATAATTCGTCCAGTTATGGAGTTATTTGGTGCCTCAAGGTCTTTGTTTCCATCGCTTGAGTTACCGCTGTCACCGCCTAAATTGAGTGCGTTTGCGATTGGCCAAAGAAATATCAGATTTCAAGTGATCAGTTGTGGTTTGGATCGGGTAAGTCAAGTTCTGGCGCAGGTCGAAAGCTTCGTAAAGGAGTAAGTTGGCAGGGTTTGGCTGAGCCCGCTAGCCGAGATGGCAGGGTCAAAATCCCAGATTCTTAAATCAGAGCCCCCATATGAAGCGGGTCTTGGATGACCTGCGGTCAAGTTCACATCCGGTCGTAGGCCGCATCCTCGTCGTTGTCCCACACCTGGGCGAAGCTCGCCTCGCTGGCCTTGGCCGCGGTGTGCGTGAGGCGCTGGTCGGCCTCGCGCTCGCGCAGGAAATCGACAAAGTCCTCAACCTCGGCCACGCGCTGCGGTGGAAGCTGCCTGATCTTGTTGAACAAGGCCTGTTCGCGGGCGTTCATGGCATCAACTCCTTCGGCTTCCTCTTGCTTGCCGCTGCTGCTGCGCATTGGAAGGCGAACAGCCTGCGGAGTCGCCGGTTCGATCGTCTGCTCCACATTGGGCTTACACAACAACCGGGTCAGGCCTTCAATATAAACCCCAGTCTTCGATGAAGACTGGGTGAAGCATCAGCCTAGCGCGGCCGCCAGAAAACCGCGACCAGCGCGCCCAGCTTGTGCCGCAGTGCCAGCCGTTCGTCCGACACCGCATCGAGAAAATCCGACAGGCGCTTGCTGCGCGCGATGGTGAAGACGGTGAGCGCGATGGTGCCCGCTATCACGGCGGTGAAGGCCAGCGCGCGCTCGACCAGCGGGGCGTCGGCCGCGGCGATCAGGTTCATGCCCAGGAAGCCGGTGGTGATGGTGCCGATCAGGCCCAGGATCGTCACCACCGTCAGCCGCACCACCGTGTTGGCCTGCCGGCGCAGGCTGTCGGCATCGAGGTAGGTGTTCATGTCGGCGGTGCGCTCCTTCACTTCGTCGTAGAGCGTGTCCAGCCCGAGCTGGCCCGACGTCATGCGGAACAGCGCCCGCACCTGGGCCTGCTCGCTGATCTCGTGGAACCAGTAGCGGTGCGTGAAGCGCAGAAAGCCCTCGAAGCTGCGCCGGATCGTGCGCTTGAAACGCTTCACCGAATCGGCATCGCTCACATCCAGGCACTTCAGCGCATCGACCAGCCGATCTGAAAACATCAGCAGCGCCGCCTTCTGCACATGCGCAATCAGGAACAGCAGGAAATGCTGGTGCCTGAATTGCGCCAGCACGCCGCGCTCGGTGCAACTGAAAAATGGGCTGCGGGCATCGCCGACGACGACCAGCGCATGGCCGCTGGTGAGATAGCGCGTGCGGGGTGCGGCACCGGCGTCAGACCAGAAGCGGTCGTAGCAGTGGCGGGCCTCGAAGTCGCCCAGGTAAGCCTCGGAGTAAGGCAGCGCCGGGTCCTTGCCCGCAGCGCCTGTGACCAGCCCCAGGCGAACGAAGTCGGCGCGCGACAGCGCCGCGGGTTCGTCCACCGCCAGGTAGGCCATCGTGGGCATGCGGTAGTACTCGATCTGGCGGTAGCGCAGGTCGCCGGCGCGATCAGACATGTCGGGCACCAGCGGCTCGAGCAGGTAGGCCCAGTGGGCCGCGATGCGCGGCGCCCGGTGCTCGGCCACGAAGGCGAGGAAGAGATCGCGCTGCTGCGCGTCAGAGCGTGCCAGCACCGCCCCACCGGCCCCCAGCCATTCCAGTTCATACAGGCTGTGCAGCGCCGTGCCGTCGGCCTGCCAGCCGCCGGGGTAACCGCGGCCGAAGCGGTACATCAGCTCCTGCACCTGTTCCAGCGCCAGGTCTTGCGCCGAGACCTCGACGTTCAGCAGCACCAGGTCGAGGTCGTAGAAGAAGTACAGGTCGATGTGCTCGACCTTCAGGCTCAGCGGCGCCGCGCCCGGCTGCACCACCACCCGGGCCGCCTCAATGTCGTGGCGGCGGAAGACGCGCATCGGCGAGCCGCGATGCACGGCATCGTCGTCGTCCGGCCCGCGCTGCGCCTCGCCGTAGAGAAAGCGCTGCACATAAGGCAGGAAGGTCACGAACTCGCTGTAGTGGCGCTCCTGCAGGCGCTGGCCGCCGACGACCTCGTCCACCACCTCGTGCCAGGGCCCGCCGGTGGCCAGCCGCTCCCAGGGCCGCGCGTGGCCCTGGCCGTCTTGCGGCACCAGTTGCAGCGGCCACAGCAGGATCTGGCGGAAATGCCGCACCGGGCGATCTGGCGCTGCGGTGTTGGGGGTCACTGGAATACCCTTCGCGCTACGCGCTCCGGGATGAGCGCTTTGGAGCGGCCATGCGCGCTCACTGCGGCCCAGTGTAGGGGTGGCCTGATCAGAGCCACGCCGCGCGAATCAGATCCGCCGCCTTCTCGGCCAGCATGATCGTTGGCGCATTGGTGTTGCCGCTCACCACCTGCGGCATCACCGAAGCATCGACCACCCGCAACCCTTGCACACCGTGCACGCGCAACTGCGCATCCACCACGTCCATCGCGCCCGGGCCCATGCGGCAACTGCCCACGGGGTGGTAGATGGTGTCGGCATGGTTGCGGATGAAGGCCTCGATCTGTTCATCGCTTTGAGCTGCTGCCGAGGCTGCAAGCTCGGTGCCGCCAAAGCGCTTCAACGCCGGTTGCTCCAGGATGCGCCGGGTGAGCCTGAAGCCGCGGATCAGCGCGTCCACATCATCGCGTTCGGCCAGGAAGTTGGGGTCGATCAGCGGCGCGGCGTCGGGGCTGGCGCTGGCCAGGCTGACGCTGCCGCGGCTCTTGGGTTGCAGCACGCAAACGTGGCAGGAATAGCCGTGGCCGAATTGCGTCTTGCGGCCATGGTCGACCAGCTTGGCGATGACGAAGTGCAGTTGCAAGTCAGGCCGTGGCTCATCTGGCCGGCTCTTGATGAAGCCGCCCGCTTCAGCGAAGTTAGTGGTGAGCATGCCGCTGCGCCGGTTGCGCCATTCGAAGACGCCCCTCAGCGCGCGGGGCACGAAGGCCAGCGACAAACCGAAGAGATCAGTCGCACCGGGAACGCTTTTGCCGATGATCACATCGGGGTGGTCGTGCAGGTTCGCGCCCACGCCGGGCAGCTCGTGCACGACGCTGATGCCATGACTTTGCAAGGGCGTGCCCGGCCCGACGCCAGACAGCATCAAGACCTGCGGCGATTGAATCGCCCCGCCGCACAGCAGCACCTCGCGCCGTGCGCTGAAGGTGTGCAGTTCGTCATCCACCCGCACCTCCACGCCCGTCGCGCGGCGGCCTTCGAACGTGATGCGCTGCACCCGCGCGCCGGTGATCAGCTTCAGGTTCGGCCGGCTCAAGGCCGGCGTGAGATAGGCCTTCGCGGCACTGAAGCGCTCGCCGTTCTTGTGCGTCACCTGGTAGGGCCCCACGCCTTCCTGCGTGGCAGCGTTGAAGTCAGGGTTGAGCGCGTAGCCGGCTTCGCGCGCGGCCTGCACAAAGGCCGGGCCGAAGCGGTTGGGGATTCGCAAGTCCATCACGTTCAGCGGCCCGCCCTGGCCGTGCCAGGCGTCAGCACCACGTTCGTTGTGTTCGCTCTTGATGAAGTAGGGCAGCACGTCATCGAAGGCCCAGCCCGGGTTGCCGGCAGCGGCCCAGGCGTCATAGTCTTCACGCTGGCCGCGGATGTAGACCATGGCGTTGATCGAACTCGAACCCCCCAGCACCTTGCCGCGTGGCTGGTAGCCGCGGCGGCCGTTCAGGCCGGGCTGCGGTGTCGTCTCAAAGGCCCAGTTAGCCTGGCCGTT